>JBPCRJ010000058.1:0-3775 GCA_050996975.1 Solirubrobacteraceae bacterium
GGCCGATTCACGGGATCCTGTTTCTCGCATACGTGTTCGTCACGATCAGCGTCCGCTCACAGCAACGGTGGAGCAACCGCACCACGATCCTCATACTCATCGGCGCGGTGATTCCCTTCGGCGGCTACTACGTCGACTCGTGGCTGCGCAAGAACGCCCGGGTCGCCTAGTAGTGCTCTGGTAGGTGCTGCTACTCGCGTTTGGGTGGTTGGCGTAGCGGTAGGTCGTCGAGGGTGATCGGCTGTTGGCAGGTGGAGCAGCGGCCGGTCCAGCACTTCCAGACGGGCTGCAGTAGCAGGACCGCTTGGGGGAGTGTCAGGCCGGCCGCGGGCGATTTGGGTCGGCCCGCTCTAGCGTCAGGAAGCCGTGGGCGGCCGTCACCAGCGAGCAGTGGTGGTGAAAGCCCGGGTAGCTGCGGCCTTCGTAGTGGTTAAGGCCGAGCTCGCCCTTGAGCTGCTTGTAGTCCAGCTCGATCATCCACCGCAGCCGCGCGAGGCGCGCGAGCTGCTCGGGCTCGGTGCTAGCGGGCAGGTTGCTGATCCAGTAGTCGCTGGGCCGCTTGTGCCCTTCGGGCCATTCGACGATCAGCCATTCCTCGCGCGGCGGTTCGCGCAGGCGGTCGACCGGGTTGGCGGCGATCACGCGCACGAACGCGAAACGCGAAACGAGTTGACCGCCGTCGATGTCGCGAAACACGACCGTCTGCCAGGCGTCGGGATCCAGGCCGGCGACGAGCTCGTTGATCGACTGCGGCTCGGCCTCGGTGGCGAGGGCGCTGGGCGCCGGGCCACGCGAGCCGGGCTTGCGTGAGGGCACCGCGAAGACCGTGCCAGGCGCGTAGAGGTCGCATTCCGCGCCGACGCTGAGGACGTAGTCGATGCCGTCCTGATGAAGACGCGTACGCAGCTTGGTGTCGTTGCCGTATGCCTGGTCGCCGAGCACTGGCGCGCGGCGGATCTTCCAGCCCGACGCCCGCGCGACCAACTCACCGCCGAGTGTCGGCTTGGTCTGAAACTCGACGCTGGCGGGGATCTTCGCCTCCCGCCGGCGCACCGGGTCCTGACACCAGTCCTCGGGCAGGTAGAGCCGGAACCCCAACGGAACCGTGCCCTTGGCGCTGACGGCATGCAGTGAGACCGCGATCTGGCAGTTGCCGATCTTCCCCAGCGTCCCGGAGTACTGGCGCTTGACCCCGGGCGAGTGCTTTCCGTCCTTCGGGACCCCAGTGTCATCAAGCACCCACGCCGCCGGCTCGATCACCGCGCACACCCGCTCAGCGACCGCCCGGTCGATGACCGCAGGATTCCAAGGGCTATCCGCCAGGAAATGCTGCAGCGCCTCGTACTCCACGCTCCTCCCGCCCATCCGCGTGACGATCGGCTCCAACGACTTCCGCGCCCCCGCCTCCAACAACCCACGCGCGTAGTACTCCGCAGCCCATCGCTGCTCCGAGCGCACCAACCCCGCGGCGACATCAGCAAAATACGCCGCCAACCGATCCTTGACCTCCTGACCGGACCCCGTTCATCGGTCCACCTGCTGTGAGAGCTGGTGGTGGGTTGGTGACTGCAGGGTAAGGGTGCCGCCGGCGTCGAACGGAGCGAGACCGGAGGTCGAGCGCAGTTCGTCGCCGGCGAGCGCGGCCTCGAGGTAGGCCTGGTAGCCAGTCGCGAAGGCGGCGGGCGTCATCATCCCGAGCGCTGAGTGCGGGCGGTGGTGGTTGTAGTCCTGGCGCCAGTCCTCGATCAGCACCTTCGCCTCGGCCAGGCAGGAGAACAGCTCGACCGAGAGGAGCTCGTCGCGGACGCGGCCGCCGAAGCTTTCCACGTACGCGTTCTGCCACGGTGAGCCGGGCTCGATGAACGCGCTCCCGGCCCGGGAGAACCGGCACCAGTCTCTGAGCGCGTTGGCGGTCATCTCGGGGCCGTTGTCAGAGCGGATGAACGAGGGCGCGCTCCCACGCTGTGCGACGAGCCGGTCGAGCACCGTGACGGTGTGATCGGCGTCGATCCGCCGGCGGCACTCGATCGCCAGCGCCTCCCGGGTGAACTCGTCCACGACGTGCAACAGCTTGAGGTTGTGCCCATCGGCGGTCTGATCGAACTGGAAGTCGATCGCCCACACATGATCTGGGCGCTCGGCTCGCAGCCGATCAGCGGGGACTGTGGAGTCCCCCAGCCGCTGGCGCTTCCTGCGCCGCTGCGGCACCCGCAGCCCCTCTTCGCGCCACAGTCGCTGCGTGCGCTTGCGGTTGATCTCCCACCCCTCATCGAGCAGCAGCTGATGCGCGCGACGGTACCCCCACCTCGGCCGCTCCCGTGAGATCCGGCGCAGCGCCGCCCTGAGCGCCTGATCCTCACCGGCCACGACCGAATCCTGACGTTGGGTCGAGCGATGCTGCCCGGCGTATCGGCACGCCCGCCGCTCCGAGATACCCAGACGATCCTGAACCATCCGGACTGCCTGGCGTCGGCGCGACGGGCTCACCAGTTTCCCCGCGATATCTCTTTCAGCGCCGCGACCTCGAGCGTCTGATCCGCGACGATCCGCTTCAACCTGGAGTTCTCGACCTCGAGCTCCTTCAGGCGCTTCACATCGTCGGCCTTCATCCCGCCGTACTGCACCCGCCACCGGTGATACGTCGCCTCCGAAACCTCCAGGGCCTTGACGACCTCCGGCAGCTCCTGACCCTCGCCGAGCAGCCGGTCGGCCTCCCGCAGCTTCCGGACGATCTGCTCCGGCGTGTGACGTCGTCGCTTCATGCACTCGCTCCTTTGACCCAATCAACAGGGCCGTCGAAGCTCTCACACGGGTCGGACCGATCTCAGGGGGTCGGGTCACTCCGACGCGACCCCGACGATCTCGTCATCGATCCCGATGTCCGTCATGCTGACAGCAACCATGCCAGCCAAGTTCACCGCCGGGCTACATAACCCTTCCCAACACCTACCAGAGCACTACTAGCAGCGTGAGGCGGTAGACACGCAGCAGGGCTTGAGGATCTTTCTCACGCTCCCACTTCAGGCGCGCATACCACCAACGCCCGAGAATCGGTTCGACGAACAGCGCGTAGGCGGCGAGCAGAATCGCCAGCGCGCCAGGCCCACCGGTCGTGGATGGATCTCGAGCACCCACGACACTGGCCAGACCCCGTTTCTCGCGTGGCGCTGAAGTCGACGCCCGCTGATCACAAAGGCTTCGGACAGCAGCGCCTGTACCGCTCAGGCGGCCTAGGCGTGTGTCATCAAGGTCTCCTTTGACACGTCTACGGTTCTTACAACGCCCCGGTCGGAGCACCACAGCCGTATAGGTGCTCGCGCAGTTGCCCACAGCTTTCTACTGACTACCGCTCACTGGCCTCCAAGTCCTCGATCAGAACCTCGGCCTAGCGGACCGTCCGCTCGCTGTCGGGCTCGCCGAACAGCAACACATCCGCGGCCTCCACCAGTTGCTCGCGCTCCCTGGCATGCAGTTTGGTGGCTCCCTGCTGATCGATCGTGTCGAGCAGCGCCGTGTAGTGGGCGCCACGAGCAATCATTGGCTCTGCGGTCATCATCGTGATAGTCACCATAGCTACCCCTTTCACACGCGCTAGCGGTCGATCTCGTGAGTTGATTCGGCGGCGGGCCTGATGTAACGTGCGTCATAGCGGTCGCGGCGGGCTGCGGAACGCGCGAGCGCGAGGGATAGCCCTGATGTACTGGCCCGGTGGACACGCTGACGGCGTGAGACGGCGGACGGGGCTGGCTATCTCGTTTGTGGGTCCGCCGTGGAT
>JBPCRJ010000147.1:0-10795 GCA_050996975.1 Solirubrobacteraceae bacterium
GAACACCTACGAGCGGGGGATCAAAATCCCACCCGCCCAGCTCGCGGCAATCAACCTCACACCCGAACAGTTCCACGGCGAATGGAACTACACCATCTCCCCACAACTAACTTCTTGACGCTGCCTAACCCGGGTCATCGGTGCGGAGACGGAGGCCCTGAGCCCGAGCGGCGGGAGTCGACGGATGTCGGAGCTCATCGGCCGGGGGTCTGGAAGAACACCAGCAGCTTGATGGGCGCACGATGAAACAGCTGGGGCGCGAGCGCCTTCAGCTGGTTGACGTCGATCCACGTCGGGTGCCTGAGCGCGAACCGGGCGAGCACCCACTGGTCGACACGGACATGGGCCACCGTCGTGGCGAGCGGGGTCAGCGATCGCGGCATCGCCACGCCGTTCTGCCCCGCGGTGGGGCGTCCGTCGGGGAGGGTGTAGGACGTCGCTCCCCTGGGGAGCACGGGCTGCCCGCGCCGCGCTCCGATCACGTCGACTTCGGCGATCAGCACCTTGCGGCCCTGCGGCTGCACCCAGTTGACGTGCGGCAGATAGACCTTCAACGGGTCGGTGGCGAAGCCGCCGGCCGCGAGTATCGCGCGGGGAGCGCTGGCCGGCCCGATCACGTTCGCCAGCTGCCGCCACGCGGGTCGTTGCAGCGCCGGGTTGGTCTGCACGTCGATCGTGGCGTAGACCGAGCCCGCGATCACGATCGCGCTCAGCGCCGCCCCGGCCAACCGGGCTCGGGGGGCCACGCACGCCGCCGTCACGACTGTCGCCAGCGGTAGCCAGATCGGCATCAGGTTGCGCGAGAGAAAGTAATCCTGCCCGACCGCCATCAGCGCGAGCGGCGTCAGGATGCCGGCGGTTAGGATCACCCCGCCGAGCGCCGCTGCGCGACGTGTGACCCGGTCCCCGCCGAAAATCAGCACTGCGGCGAGCACGAGCAGCAGGACGCCGGCGCCGATCAATCCCTGTGCGGCGGTGAAGTCGCGGTACAGCGTGGCCAGGCCGAACTCGAGCGAGGCGCCACCGAGTCGGTTGACGATCGGCAGTCCGTGGATCCAACCGGTGCTGTGCGAGGTATCGAGGAACGCGAGCGGAGCGATCGCCACCTCGACCGCGATGACCGCGCCCAGCGCGCACCCGACGCGGCGAGTGCGCGAGATCCCGAGCAGCCAGATCGCTTCCGGGGCGACGATGAACCCGGCAAAGAAGTGGGTCATCAGCGCCAGCGAGGAGCAGCCTGCCCACCACGCCAGGTTCCGTCGCGAGGGGTCTCGGCTCGCGCGCACGAACCACAGGAACGAGGCGCCGGTCAACGTCCCGAGCAGCATGTAGGAGCGTGCCTCCTGCGAGTACCAGATCAAGAACGGGCTGCTGGCGGCCAGTGCGGCGCTCAGCAGCCCGGCGCGGCGGGAAATCAGGTCGCGGCCGGTCAGGTAGGCGATCGGCACCAGTCCGATTCCCGCGACGGTCGAGACCAGACGGATTGCGACCGCTCCGGGCCCGAACAGCTTCGCCGATGCCCACGCGAGCAGGAAGTACAGCGGCGGTGTCGTCTCCACGTGGACGACGGTGTTCAGCATCGCGCCGAAGGGAAGATGGGCTTCGTACGCGGTCAGCGCCTCGTCCATCCACAGGCTCTGGTTGTCGATCGTCACGATCCGGATCGCGGCAGCGGTCACGATCAGCGCGCCCAGTATCCAGATTTCGGTCCTGATCGAGCGAGCGCTCGCGGCCGCGCGCAGACGCGGGAGCCAGGGGCGCCAGAACCGGCGAGCCGAGTATTCGAGAGTGCTCATCGGCGAGTGTCGCGGTCCGTGCCCGGGGCCGCTACCACGCCGGGCCGGCGGTCCCCGCCAAGCCCGGACTGGATTGCCCCAATGAACGGAGCGAACGACTCTATCCGTCAGCGGGCGCCCTGCACGGTAAAGACTCTGTTAGGCCGGGATGTGCCCCGGGCCTCTGCTATATTCGGACTTCGTCTCGGGCGGCGACCGCGTTGATCTGTGGGTGTTTCCCGAGTGCGAGATCCTAAGCACCAGCCCATGGTGATGCCGACCCACTAGACACCGCTCCCGCGCCGACACCTGCGTCGTGAACGGGCCCCCTGGGCCCTTTTTCATGCCCGCGACCGGAGCGGGGAAAACCACTTGGAAGAACCGATTTACATGCCTCGTAGCTTCACCCTTCACAACACTCGCAACATCGGGATCATGGCGCACATCGACGCCGGCAAGACGACGACGACGGAGCGCATCCTCTATTACACCGGGCGCACCTACAAGATGGGCGAGGTGCACGAGGGCGCCGCGGTGATGGACTGGATGGAGCAGGAGCAGGAGCGCGGAATCACGATCACCTCCGCGGCCACCACCTGCGAGTGGGACGGTCACCGGATCAACATCCTCGACACTCCGGGCCACGTCGACTTCACCGTCGAGGTCGAGCGCTCGCTGCGGGTGCTCGACGGCGCGATCGCGCTGTTTGACTCGGTCGCCGGGGTAGAGCCCCAGTCAGAGACCGTGTGGCGCCAGGCGGACAAGTACCACGTGCCGCGGATCGCCTACGTCAACAAGATGGACCGGATCGGCGCCGACTTCGACCGCGGCGTGCAGACGATGATTGACCGCCTCGGCGCGCACCCGGTTCCGATTCAGCTGCCGATCGGTGCCGAGTCCGAGTTCCGGGGGATCGTGGACCTCGTGCAGAACAAGGCGATCGTCTACAACGACGAACTCGGCAAGGAGCAGGAGGTGACCGAGATCCCGGCCGAGCTGGCCGCCGCCGCGGCCGCCGCCCGCGAGCACCTGCTCGAGGAGGTCTCCCGCTACGACGACGGCCTGGTCGAGCTGATTCTCGAGGATCAGGAGATCTCCCCGGCGCGGCTCAAGCAGGCCATCCGCAAGGCGACCATCGGAACCAAGATGACCCCCGTCCTGTGCGGCTCGAGCTTCAAGAACAAGGGCGTGCAGCCGCTGCTCGACGCGGTGATCGACTATCTCCCCAGCCCGCTCGAGGTGCCGTCCGTCCAGGGCGTCGAGCCCGACAAGAGCTCTGACAACGGCGGGCGCCCGGCGCAGCGCACCGCCTCCGACGAGGAGCCGTTCGCCGCGCTGGCGTTCAAGATCATGGCCGACCCCTACGTCGGCAAGCTGACCTACTTCCGGGTCTACTCCGGCAAGCTCGCTGCCGGCTCGCGCGTGCTGAACGTCTCGACCGGGCGCACGGAGCGCATCGGGCGGATCCTGATGATGCACGCCAATGAGCGCGAGGAGCTGCAGGAGGTCTACGCCGGCGACATCGCGGCCGGGGTCGGGATCAAGCAGGTCGTGACCGGCGACACGCTCGCCGCGCCCGATCGGCCGATCAAGCTGGAGACGATCGACTTTCCCGAGCCCGTGATCAAGGTCGCGATCGAGCCCAAGACAAAGATCGATCAGGAGAAGATGTCGATCGCGCTTGCCCGCCTCGCCGAGGAGGACCCGACCTTCCAGGTCCGCACCAACGAGGACACCGGCCAGACCGAGATCTCCGGGATGGGCGAGCTGCATCTCGAGGTGCTGGTCGATCGGATGCTGCGCGAGTACAAAGTCGACGCCAACGTCGGCCGCCCGCAGGTCTCCTACCGGGAGACGATCAGCGCCAGCGCGACCAAGGTCGAGGGCCGCTTCGTGCGCCAGACCGGCGGCTCGGGCCAGTACGGGATCGTCTACATCAACATCGAGCCGGCGCCGGGCGAGGGCTTTGACTTCGTCAACAAGGTCAGGGGGGGCTCAATTCCGACCGAGTTCATTCCGGCGGTCGAGAAGGGGGTCGAGGAGGCGCTCGAGAACGGCCCGCGCGCTGGCTATCCGATGGTGGACGTGCGCGTGACGCTTACCGACGGCGAGTACCATGACACCGATTCTTCGGAGATCGCCTTCAAGGTCGCCGGGTCGCTGGCGCTCAAGGCGGCGGTCGCCCGGGCCAAGCCGGTGCTGCTCGAGCCGATCTTCGCGGTCGAGGTCGTGACCCCCGAGGAGTTCATGGGTGAGGTCATCGGCGACCTGAACCGCCGCCGCGGCCACATCCAGGGGATGGAGCAGCGCGGAAACGCCCAGGTGGTGAGCGCCGAGGTCCCGCTGGCCGAGATGTTCGGCTACGCGACCGACGTGCGCTCCAACACCCAGGGCCGTGCGACGTACACGATGCAGTTCGACCGCTACCAGGTCGTGCCACAGCACATTGCCGAGAAGGTGGTGGGCGAGCAGGCCGCGGCCTGAGGACCCCTAGCAGCAGCCCCGGACGGAAGTTTGTATTTTAGATTGTTCGTCCTCAGACGGACACCACAGCGAAGACTCAAAGGAGCACACCAAAGTGGCGAAGGCCAAGTTCGAGCGCGACAAGCCCCACGTCAACGTCGGGACCATCGGTCACATCGACCATGGCAAGACGACGCTGACCGCGGCCATCACCAAGGTGCTGAACGAGAACTTCGGCGGCACCGAGGTGCGGTCGTTCGAGTCGATCGACAACGCTCCCGAGGAAAAGGCGCGCGGCATCACGATCGCGACCTCCCATGTCGAGTACCAGACCGCCAACCGTCACTACGCGCATGTCGATTGTCCGGGCCACGCCGACTACGTCAAGAACATGATCACCGGCGCCGCGCAGATGGACGGCGCGATCCTGGTCGTGTCCGCCGCCGACGGCGCGATGCCCCAGACCCGCGAGCACATCCTGCTCGCCCGTCAGGTGGGGGTCCCCTACATCGTCGTGTTCCTCAACAAGGCCGACATGGTCGACGACCCCGAGCTGCTCGAGCTGGTCGAGGTCGAGATCCGCGATCTGCTGTCCGAGTACGAGTTTCCGGGCGACGACATCCCGTTCGTCACCGGCTCGGCGCTCAAGGCGCTCGAGGGCGACAAGGAGTACGAGGCGAAGATCCTCGAGCTCGCGGAGGCGCTCGACACCTACATCCCCGATCCCGTCCGCGAGCTCGACAGGCCATTCCTGATGCCGGTCGAGGACGTGTTCTCGATCACCGGTCGCGGGACGGTCGCGACCGGACGGATCGAGCAGGGAATCATCAAGACCGGCGAGACGGTCGAGCTCGTGGGGATCAAGCCGACTTCCACCACGGTCGTGACCGGTGTCGAGATGTTCAAGAAGGTCCTCGAGGAGGGTCGCGCCGGCGACAACGCCGGTTGCCTGCTGCGCGGTACCAAGCGCGAGGACATCGAGCGGGGTCAGGTGCTGTGCAAGCCGGGCTCGATCACGCCGCACACGAAGTTCAATGCCGAGGTCTACGTCCTCAAGAAGGAGGAGGGCGGCCGTCACACGCCGTTCTTCACCGGCTACCGGCCGCAATTCTACTTCCGCACGACCGACGTCACGGGCGTGGCCAACCTGCCGGAAGGCACCGAGATGGTCATGCCGGGCGACAACGTCCAGATGGAGATCGAGCTGATCCAGCCGATCGCGATGGACCAGGGTCTGCGGTTTGCGATCCGCGAGGGTGGCCGGACGGTCGGCTCGGGGGTGGTCAGCGAAGTCGTCCAATAGGTAGGTCATGAGTCAGTAATAGGGGCGGCTTGGGCCTTCGCCCTCCGCCCGTTGTTTTCAAGATACGACCGCTTGGGTGGCTCGGAGGTCAGGGCTCTCCCCGCGCCACCACCAGCGAAGACCAGAATCAAGACAGGCCGGAGGCCGAACCAGATTTTTCCACGACGCGGGTGCCGCCAGGCCCCGCATGAAGAGAGGCCGGAGGCCGAACCAGCTTTTTAGGACGCGGGCCTGCAGGAGCCGCGGAGGAATCCAACCAAATGGCAACCATCGCTCAGAACAAGATCCGCATTCGCCTGAAGTCATACGACCACACGGCGATCGAGACGGCGGCAAAGGAGATCGTCGAGACGGCGACGCGCACCGGTGCGACCGTCTCGGGTCCCGTGCCCCTGCCCACGGAGAAGAACGTCTATTGCGTGATCCGCTCGCCGTTCAAGGACAAGGACTCTCGCGAGCACTTCGAGATCCGCACGCACAAGCGACTGATCGATATCCACCAGCCGACGCCCAAGACGGTCGACTCGCTTCAGCGACTCGACCATCTGCCGGCCGGGGTGGAGATCGAGATTCGCCTCGCCTCGTAGGAGATGGGGAAAGGAATCGAATGGCCGCGATCCTCGCCAAGAAGCTCGGGATGACCCAGCGGTTCCTCGAGGACGGCCGCGTCGAGCGGGTGACGGTGCTCGAAGCGGGCCCGTGTCCGGTGACCGGGATCCGTACGTTCGAGCGCGATGGCTACGAAGCTGTGCAGTTGGCGTTCGGGCCGTGCAAGGAGAAGTCGCTGACCAGGGCTCAGCTCGGGCACCTGAAGAAGGCCGACGCCTCAGCGCACCGCCACCTCGCCGAGTTTCGCGACGAAGCCGGCGAACTGCTCGTCGGTGAGACCGTGACCGTCACGGCGTTCTCCGAGGGGGAGCGAGTGAAGGTCTCCGGCACCTCCAAGGGCAAGGGCTTCCAGGGCACGATCAAGCGCCACAACTTCGCCAGCGGTCCCAAGTCCCACGGCTCGCACAACGTCCGCGCGCCCGGCTCGATCGGCGCATCGGCGACGCCCTCGCGCGTGTTCAAGGGGATTCGCGGCCCGGGCCGGATGGGTGGCTCCAGAGTCACGCAGCGCGGTTTGACCGTGATCGAGGTGATCGCCGAACAGAACCTCCTGTTGCTGCGAGGCGCCGTTCCGGGACCTCGCGGCGCGACGGTGCAGGTGCGCTCGGATGGCTAGCCGCCGCGCACAGCGTCGTGCGTCGGATGCTCCGCTCGGCGCCCCCCGTGGACGCTCGGATGCGCGGGTCAGCGCCTCTCGTGGAGGCTCGAAGGCTCGGCGGGCGGGGTCGAACGCTCCGCTCAGCGCCCCGGTGATCGGCGGGGGATCGGTGGCGCTGGACGCAGACGCGTTCGGGGCGGGCTTCAACATGCCGCTCGTGCACGAGTCGGTCCGCGCCGAGCTGAACGCACGGCGCAGTGGCACGGCTTCGACGCTGACCCGGGGCGAAGTGCGGGGCGGCGGCGCGAAGCCGTGGCGCCAGAAGGGGACCGGGCGCGCGCGCGCGGGTTCCTCACGCTCGCCGGTGTGGACCGGCGGCGGCACCGTGTTTGGACCGACCCCGCGTAGCTACACGTTCAAGGTCAACCGCAAGGCGCGCCGCGCCGCCCTGCGCAGCGCTCTGTCGATGCACGCCGAGCGCGAGACGCTGGCGGTGTTCGACGGTGCCGCGTTCCCCGCCCCGGCGACCAAGCGAGCGGCCGGGGTGCTGTCGGACTGGGGTGCTGCCGGACCTACGCTAGTGCTGCTCCGCGAATCGGAAGCCATGGCCGGCAAGTCGTTTCGCAACCTCGCGCGGGTCGCGGTGATGCCGGTCAGCGATGCCGGCGTGGCAGACGTGATCGGCGCCCGGTCGCTGCTGATCTCACAGGGGGCGCTGGCCGAGTTGGTCGCGCGTGCGGCCGGTCACGGTGAGAACGCGCCCGCCGCGAGCGCGGCCGCTGCGGCTGATGTGGCGCCTGAAGCGGGCGCGGGGGATGCGTCGGCGCCGAACGCGACCGCTGCGGCTGATGTGGCGCCCGAAGCGGGCGCGGGGGATGCGGCCGCGGGGAGTGCGGAGTAGTGGACTTCAGTCAGGTGATCATCCGGCCGGTTGTGTCCGAGAAGTCCTATGTGCTCGCCGAGGCCGGCAAATACACCTTCCGCGTGCACGATCGCGCGCACAAGACGCAGATCCGCCAGGCGGTCGAGGAGCTGTTCGACGTCAAGGTGCTCGCGGTCCGCACCGCCTCGGTCAAGAGCAAGCCCAAGCGCCGCGGCCAGAGCGTCGGCCGGACCCGCCAGTGGAAGAAGGCGATCGTTCAGGTGCGCGAAGGCGACACGATCCCGATCTTCAGCGGGCTGGAAGGATCCGAATGATGCCCCGCAGGGTGTATGCGCCCGCGCAACCACAACCGCAAGGGGGGGTGGGATATTTTCCCCCCTATAGCCTCGATTATCTCCCAACCGCCGAGCGGAGTGACTAATGGCGATTCGCAAGCCCAAACCGACCAGCCCCGGGCGACGGTTCGTCACCTATCCGGACTTCGTCGAGATCACCCGCTCCGAGCCGGAGAAGTCGCTGACCGAGGGGCTGAAGAAGTCGGGGGGACGCAACGCCCACGGGCGCAAGACCTCGCGCCACCGTGGTGGTGGTGCCAAGCGGCTCTACCGCAAGATCGACTTCAAGCGCACCAAGGACGGCGTGCCGGCGCGGGTCGCCGAGATCGAGTACGACCCCAACCGCTCCGCGTACATCGCCCTGCTGCACTATGCCGACGGAGAGAAGCGCTACATCCTCGCGCCGCAGCGGCTGCGGGTGGGTGGCACCGTCGAGTCCGGTCCGGGCGCGGACATCCGCGTCGGCAACAGCCTGCCCCTCGCGAACATGCCCCCCGGCACGGTCGTGCATAACGTCGAGCTGACCCCCGGCCGCGGTGGTCAGCTCGGACGCGCGGCGGGCGCGGGGATCCAGCTCCTGGCGAAGGAAGGCGACTACGTGACGCTGCGCCTGCCCTCCGCGGAGATGCGCATGGTCCGCTCCGAGTGCCGGGCGACGGTCGGCACGATCGGAAACCCCGACCACCAGAACGTCAGGGTCGGAAAGGCGGGGCGCAAGCGCCACATGGGCGTGCGCCCGCAGACTCGCGGCACCGCGATGAACCCCGTCGACCATCCGCACGGCGGCGGCGAGGGCTCGACAACGCCCGGCCGTAACCCGGTGACCCCCTGGGGCGTTCCGACGCTCGGATACCGCACCCGCAAGAAAGGTAAGCAGTCTGATCGCCACATCGTGCGTGGCCGGAGGAGAGGTAAGAAGCGGTGAGTCGCTCGAGCAAGAAGGGCCCGTTCGTAGACGAGCGCCTGATCACCCGTGTCGAGGCGATGAACGCCTCCGGTGAGAAGCGGATGATCAAGACCTGGTCGCGGACCTCCACGATCTTCCCCGAGATGGTCGGGCACACGATTGCGGTCCACGACGGGCGCAAGCACGTGCCCGTGTTCATCTCGGAATCGATGGTCGGCCACAAGCTCGGCGAGTTCGCGCCGACGCGGCTCTATCGCGGCCACGCGGCGACGGGGAAGAGACGATGACGCCCGAGAAGCCCGAGAAGCCCGAGAACGAACCCGAAGAGCAGCGTACGCGACGTTTGCGTCGTCGTCGCAAGGCGTCCGAGGTCGCATCCGAGTCCGAAGCGACGGAGACGACGACCGGCTCTGAAGCCACGCGCCCGGAGTCCCCTGCTGCCGAGGGTCGGGCAGCGCGAGTGGCTTCGGCCGCGGACGTCGCTGCTGTGCCCTCGGCACCCGAGGAGGCCGGGGAACCGCCGGAGGCCGACGCGCTCCCTGAGCCCTCGGCACCCGAAAAAGCTGAGACGCCCAAGCGCGCTCGCCGGGCCCGGCGTGTCGCCGGCGCCCCTGCTACGCCCGAGCCCGTGCCCGAGGGGCCCGCCGGGAAGGAGCCCGAGGCGCCCGCATCCGAGGAGCCTGGCCAGACTGAGTCCGAGGCTTCCAAGCCTGCCCGCCGGACGGGACGCGCGGCGGGGGCTCCGGGACCCAAGCCCGCCCCCTCCCGGCGCCGCTCCCAGCGCGATCCGGGCGCGCCGCTTCCTGTGGTCCGCGCCCAGGCCAAGTACGTTCGCTCCTCTCCCCGGAAAGCTCGCCTGGTCTGTGATCACATCCGCGGAAAGAGCGTTGAGGAAGCGCGAGCTATCCTTGCCCATACGCCGCGTGCGATCTCGCGTGATTGGAGCAAGCTGCTCGAATCCGCGGTCGCCAACGCCGAGCACAACCACGAGCTCGTCGGCGAGGATCTCTACGTGAAGACCGTCAAGGCCGACGGGGGTCCGACGATCAAGCGGTTTCGCCCGCGCGCGAAGGGGCGCGCGACAAGCATCCGTAAGCGCACCAGTCACCTCACGATCTTGCTCACGCCAAAGGAATAACCACAAGCCATGGGTCAGAAAGTACATCCCGAGTCAATCCGCGTGGGCTACATCCACGACTGGAAGTCGAACTGGTTCAACGAGCGCCACTTCGCCGATTATCTGCACGAGGACACGGAGATCCGCGGACACATCATCCGCCGCCTCTCCCACGCCGGTCTCTCAGACATCACGATTCGCAAGAACGCGACCGAGGTCGAGGTGAACATCCACACCGCGCGGCCCGGAATCGTGATCGGGAAGTCGGGATCGGAGGTCGATCAGCTCCGCCGTGATCTGCACCGCATCACCCGGAAGCAGGTCAAGGTCAACATTCTCGAGATCAAGCGCCCCGAGCTAGATGCGCGTTTGGTCGCGCAGTCGATCGCTGAGCAGCTGCAGAACCGAGTCGCGTTTCGCCGGGCGATGAAGCGCGCGCTGACCAGCGCGATGCGCTCCGGGGCCAAGGGAGTCAAGGTGCAGGTCTCCGGTCGGCTCGGCGGCGCCGAGATGGCCCGAACCGAGGGTTACTCCGATGGCCGGGTGCCGCTGCACACGCTGCGTGCGGACATCGATTACGGCTTCCACGAGGCCCGCACGACGTTTGGTCGGATCGGCGTGAAGTGCTGGATCAACAAGGGTGAGATCATGCCCGCGGGCTATACCGGCACCGATCTCACCAGCATGGACGAGCCCGCGCAGCAGGCCTCCGAGCGAGGCGGTCGCGACGGTCGCAGCGGTCGCGACGGCCGCGGTCGCAGCGGCGGTCCCGGCGGTCGTGGCGGCGCTGGCGGCGGTCCCGGCG
>JBPCRJ010000167.1:0-20095 GCA_050996975.1 Solirubrobacteraceae bacterium
ACAAATAACGCCGCCGAGCGCGCGCTCCGCGGACCCGTGATCCAGCGACGACTCTCCTACGGCAACCAATCCGACGACGGCGAACGGTTCACCGAACGATCCCTCTCAGCGTCGATCACCTGCCGCCTGCAACACCGATCGCTCTTCGCCTACCTCCGCGAACTGCTGACCTCCAACCAAACCGGCGGCGCACTCCCCGCCCTGCTCTGATCCTGAGCCCGTCCCCCGCCAGGACCAGGGGACTGAACGGCTACGGGAAGTGGCAGATTTGCAGGCCATTCGCGACAGCCTCCAACAGACCGTGACAGCCGGTGCGTAAGGTGCCGATGTTCACGAGGGTGGCCAGCGTCTTGAGCGGCACCACGAAGGTGAGCAGGGCGACCGCGCCTCCGGTCACGAGCGTGGTGCGAGACGGAGTGCGGTGGCGAAGATGGGCGGAAGCAGCCGATCGCGGCGAACTCGGCGTAACACAGCCCCGCGAGCAGGCAGACAACCGCCGCGACGGCGAACGAGATTGCGATCCCCGGATCTGCGATGGTTCCCGCCGCTTCACCGGTGAGCACGAATATGCCCGTGCCGACGATCACGCCCACACCGAGCCATCAACTGCAGCGGCCCGAGCTCGCGGCGGGAACATGTGCGCCGGCTCGTCCGCGTCACGTAGGCACTGCTCGATGCTCTTGGTGCGCAGAACCTTCATGACAGGCCACTTTGCCACTTCCACTCTGATCAATTACCAATCGCTCAGCCGGCCCGCGAAGACACGGTGCGGCGGCTATGGCGCTCGGCGCCGATGTCATGACGAGGTCGCCGGGCTGATCGTGGTAGGAGCATGAGGCACGGTGATCAATGGCCTGCGCCTCGGGGCCTCGGCGTCGGTAGGCTTGCGCGCATGAGGTGGATGTGCGAATCCTGCGGGTTCATCTATGACCCCGCCGAGGGTGATCTTGACGGCGGCATTCCTCCGGGCACGGCGTTCGAGGACATACCCGAGACGTGGTTCTGCCCCGTGTGCGGGGCGCGCAAGCGCGATTTCACACGCTACGAGGAGTAGCGCCGATGCGGCGCTGGCGGGTGCGAGCAGGCGTGCTCGCGAGCGCCCTAGCCCTGGCCGCCTGCGGTGGCGCGTCGGTCCACAGCCTGCGCGGCTCGGCGCCCGGACTATCGATTGCCTCTGTCCCCGCGGCCGGAGTTCACAAGATCCGCCATGTTGTGGTGATCATGCAGGAGAACCGGTCGTTCGACTCCTACTTTGGCACCTACCCCGGCGCGGACGGGATCTCGCTCAGCCCGGGGCGACCCACCGTCTGCGTGCCGGGTCCGCGCCGGCGGGGCTGCGTGCGTCCGTTCCACGATCGTCGGGACCGCAACCTCGGCGGTCCCCACAGCGCAATCAACTCCATCGCCGACGTCGCTGGCGGGACGATGGACGGGTTCGCGGCCCAGCAGGCGCAAGGGCGCAAGGGCTGCGCGCAGTTGTTCAATCCGGCGTGCGGAAAGTCGAACGGCCCACCAGACGTGATGGGCTACCACGACGGCTCGGAGATCCCGAACTATTGGAGCTACGCGCACGACTTCGTGCTCCAGGACCACATGTTCGAGCCCAATGCGTCCTGGAGCCTACCCTCGCATCTGTTCATGGTCTCGGAGTGGTCGGCGCACTGCACGCGGCACGCGGATCCGAGCAGCTGTGTGAACGAGCTCCAGAACCCCGGCGATCCGCCGGATTTCCTGCGCAACCTCGGGATCGTCGCGCCGCCCCCCGACTACGCGTGGACCGACCTCACCTATCTGTTGTACAAGCACCAGATCAGCTGGGCGTACTACGTGTCCAAGGGCACAGAGCCTGATTGCCGGAGCGACGCCGCGGTCGCGTGCGCGTCGGTCCGGCAGGGACCGAAGACGCCCGGGATCTGGAATCCCCTTCCCTACTTCGACACCGTCAAGCAGGACTCCCAGCTGGCGAACATCCAGTCGCTCAGCCGCTTCTACGCTGCCGCGAGGGCGGGGACGCTGCCGGCGGTTTCGTGGATCAACCCCAACGGCAAGGTATCCGAGCACCCGCCGGCGCTGGTCAGCGCCGGCCAGACCTACGTCACGGGCCTGGTCAACGCGATCATGCGCAGCCCCGACTGGAGCAGCACCGCAATCTTCCTCGCCTGGGATGATTGGGGCGGCTTCTACGATCACGTTCGCCCGCCCATCGTCGACCAGAACGGCTATGGCCTACGGGTTCCCGGCCTGGTGATCAGCCCGTTCGCGCGGCGGGGAATGATCGATCATCAGACGCTCAGCTTCGACGCCTACGCGAAGTTCATCGAGGACGACTTCCTCGGCGGCCAGCGGCTCGACCCCCGAAGCGACGGGCGCCCGGACCCCCGTCCGAACGTGCGCGAGAACGCCCCGGGGCTGGGCGACCTCGTCCACGACTTCAACTTCTCCCAGTCGCCGCTCGCGCCGGTCATGCTGCCGGTGCGCCCGCGGACCGATTTGATCGCGCCGCCTCAGGCCCCGCCTGGCTCGTCCCCGGGCCAGGGAGGCCCAACCGCCCTCGGTCTCAGGCCGTTCGTGATCAGGGCCGCCGCCGCCTACCTCGGGCTCACGTCCCCACAGCTGCGCCGGCAGCTCGCCTCGGGTACGACGCTCGGCCAGATCGCGCGCCAGCGCGGGAAGACGCTCGCCGGACTCAGGCGTGCCGTACTGGCTCAGGTGCAGGCACAGGTCAAGCAGGCGCTTGGCTAACTGCGGGCAGCGATCCTTCGCCTTCCCCCGCCTGCCCGCCGCCCGTCACCTGCGCGATCGCGCCGGCCGTGATCGCGACCAGGCGACGCAGGTCGGCATCGGAGATCGACAGGGGGGGCATCAACACCACCACGTCTCCGAGTTCTCGGATGATGGCGCCGCCGCGCCGGGCGGCGAGCGTCACCTGATGACCGAGGCGCTCCCGCGGTGGCCGCTGGAGCAACTCGATCCCGACCATGAAGCCGCGCCGGCGCACCTCCGCGACGCCAGGCAGCAGTGCGATCTCGTCGGCCAGCATCCGTCCGAGCAGCTCGATCTTCGGCTCCAGCAGCTCGAGCGTCCGCTCGTTCTCGAACGTCTCGAGCGTCGCGATCCCAGCCGCGCAGGCGAGCGGATTGCCGGTGTAGGTGTGCCCGTGGAAGAACGTGCGGTAGTCCTCGTAGCGACCGAGGAAGCACCCGTATACGCGCTCGGTCGTGAGCGTAGCGGCGAGCGGCAGGTAGCCGCCGGTGAGCCCCTTGCCGATGCACAGCAGGTCGGGGCTCACGCCCTCGTGCTCGCAGGCGAACATCCGCCCGGTGCGTCCGAGGCCGGTGGCGACCTCGTCACAGATCAAGAGCACACCGTGGGCGTCGCACCGCTCGCGCACCCGGCGCAGGTAGCCATCGGGGGCGACCAGCATTCCCGCGGCGCCCTGGACCAGCGGCTCGAGGATCACCGCCGCGACCTGGCCGCGATGCTCGTGGAGCAGCGCATCGAGGTGCTCGGCGTCGCCCGATCGCGCCTGCCAGCTCTCGAACAGCAGTGGCCGGTAGAGCGACCCGAACAGGTCGATTCCACCGACCGAGACCGCGCCGAGCGTATCGCCGTGGTAGGCGTTCTGGAGTGAGATGAAGCCGGTCCGCTGGGGTTCGCCCCGCTGTACCCACGATTGAAAGGCCATCTTGAGCGCGATCTCGACCGCGCTGGAGCCGCTGTCGGAGTAGAACACGCGGGTCAGGCCTGCGGGGGCCTTCGCGAGCAGCCGCTGCGCGAGCTCGATCGCCGGTCGGTGGGATAGCCCGAGCAGCGTCGAGTGGGCGACACGCCCCAGCTGGGCGCGTATCGCGCCGTCGATCGCCGGGTGGCAGTGGCCGTGGACGTTGCACCACAGCGACGAGACGCCGTCGATGTAGACGTTGCCCTCGGTGTCATACAGGTTGGTGCCCTGGGCACGATCGATCACTACCGGGAGCTCGTCCGAGGCCCACCCCTGCTGCTGGGTGAACGGATGCCACAGATGACGGCGGTCGGCGGCCGCCAGCTCAACTGTGGACTGCATCACCATCATCTGTACACGCTAGCTCGGGAGCCGGTCGGAACCTCCAGCTGGATCGCTCGAGCACGCTGTGAGGCAGGGGAAGCACCGGCGGTAGCGCTTGGGAAGTGGCGGCGGGGCAGGGGGAAGCACCGGCAGCGAGTTCCTGACAGCCTAGGGCGCGTGGTCTCCTCGCGTGGGTCGCAGCGGAGCAAGCCTTCTCGGTGGTTGATCCTCAGCGTGCTCGCGGGGCTGGTGGTCGTGGCGGTCGTGATCCTGCTCAGCGTGCCGGGGAGTGGGTCCCAGCCACACCGGATGGAGTCGATGTTCCAGGACGATCAGTACCTGCTCTACGAGCCGCCTGACGCGGTCGTCCGGACGCTCGACGCGCTGTCCTCGCTCGGGGTCGATCGGCTGCGGGTGCAGGTGCTGTGGCGCGCGATCGCCCCCGGCCAAGACTCCCTCACGAAGCCGGCCGGGTTCGATGCGAGCAATCCGACCGACTATCCAGCGACGGGCTGGGCTCCATATGACCGGCTGGTCGCGCTGGCGCGCGCCCGCGGGATCGCGGTGGATTTCAACGTCACGGCTCCCGGTCCGCTCTGGGCGATGGGGCGGCCTCTCCCTCCTGGTGCCGATTCCAAGGCTGCTCACCATTTCCGGCCGTCCGCGGCGGACTTCGCTCAGTTCGTGACCGCCGTGGGCAGACGCTACAGCGGCAGCTATACGCCCTCGGGCGCGACTGGACCGCTTGCGCGGGTGAGCTACTGGACGATCTGGAACGAGCCCAATCAGCCGGGATGGCTGCTGCCGCAGTGGAGCCGCCAGGGCGGGCAGCCGGTAATGGAGGCACCGAGCCTCTATCGGGACTACGCCGACGCCGCCTTCGGTGCGCTGCGGGGCACCGGCCACGGAGTGGCCACCGACACGATCCTGATCGGCGAGCTCGCGCCCGAGGGCGCGGACTCGTTTGACCCGAGCACCAAGTCCTTCGGCCCGATCACCCGGTCGACGGCCCCGATCGCGCCGCTGCGGTTTGTGCAGGCGCTCTATTGCGTGGACGCGAGCTACCGCCCCCTGCGAGGAGCACTCGCGGGGCTCCTGCACTGTCCCACGGATGGCTCGGCGCAGGCGTTCGTGGCCGCCCATCCGGCGCTGTTTCAGGCGACCGGATTCGCGCACCACCCCTACTCGTTCTTCCTGGCCCCGGGCGTTGACACGAGCCCTTCAGACCCCGACTTCGTCTCGCTGATCGATCTCCCCCGGCTCGAGCACGGCCTGGACCGGACCTTCGCCGCGTATGGCGTGGGACGGCAGCTGCCGATCTACCTCACCGAGTACGGGTATGAGACCGACCCCCCCAACCCCTTCAAGGGGCGGTTCAGCCCCTCTCAGCAGGCTCTGTTTCTAAATCAGGCGCAGTACATGGCGTGGAAGGATCCGCGCGTGCGATCGCTGTCGCAGTTCCTGCTCGTCGACTCCCTACCTGACACCCGCTATCCGCGCGGTAGCGTGAAGTACTGGTCTACGTTCCAAACCGGCCTGCTGTACGCGAGCGGCGCCCTAAAGCCCGCCTTCAACGCCTATCGGCTGCCGATCTTCATCCCTGATCCCACCTTCGCCGGGGGCCAGCCCACGTCGATCTGGGGCATGTTGCGTGCCGCTCCGAACAACACGCACCAGCGCGCACAGATCCAGTGGCGCGGACCGGGCGGGGTCTACCGGACGCTGAGGACCGTCAGCATCGACGATCCGAGCGGATTTCTGAGCGTCCGGGTTCAGCTCCCGGGGATCGGGGCGGTGCGCATCACCTGGGTCTCGCCGTCGGGGCGGGTGGTGCACAGCCGCGCGGTCGGAATCCGCGGCGCCTAGCGGCGGCGCGGGAGTCGGTCGCGGAGCTCCCCCCAGGCACCGCCGAGCCGATACCCGGCCTCGCTCCAGGCATGGCCCCACTGCAGCACCCAACCAGGATTCCAGCCCCGAGCCCTGGCCAGCGCCAAGCTCCCGCCGAGCAGCGCGAGCGCGGCGGCGAATACGGCCAGCAGCACCATCGGGGCAGGCAGAGCCGCATTCGTTGCAAGTGTCACCGGGACCAGCGGTACCGGAGCGCCGCCGCCTGCCGAGCGGGCACTGCCGCCCGCGGGCGGAGCACCGCCGCCTGACGGGGGAGCCGGGGCCGCGCCGGCGGCCGTGGAGGGGCTCGTCGAGCAGGTGCCGCTCCCGCGGGCCGTGAGCGCATTCTGAATCGCGATCGGAAAGTCCGCGTCGTACTGCGCGTTATACGTGTCCACGTTCTTCAGCGTCCTTTCGAGCTGTTGACTGCTGAACGCGCAGGGGGGGATCATGCCGTGACTCTGATAGGCGCGCAGCACCTCGGAATAGATCCTCGTCTCCGCCTGACTTGCGTTCGCCATGCTCACCGGCAGCGCCACGACGGCGATCAGCGTCAGGAGGTAGATGCGCACTCGAATCGACACGATCTAAAAGGTACTAGGCGAAACCCGCTGCCGGCGCTGACTTGCCCGCAGCTTCAAAGACTCCCGGCGAGGAGGCGCTCGAGCCCTAAGCACTCTCCCGCGGCGGCGAGCAATCCCGGCTCGGCGCGGGCGACGTGGGGCAGCGTCGCGACAGGCACGGATCCGAGCCGCTCGATCGTCTCGCGGTTGGAGCGCTGCACCGGGGAGGGGATCTCGGGCCACGGGGTGAGGATGACCCCCGCGATCGAGAGCCGCGCCGCGCGCGCGGCCTCCAGCGTCAACAGGGTGTGGTTGATCGTCCCGAGACCGGGGCGCGCCGCGATCAGCAGCGGGAGCGCGAGCTCGCAGGCCAGCTGTCGCACGTCGTAGCCGTCGGCGAGCGGCACGAGCAGCCCGCCGACACCCTCCACAACGAGCACCTCGCCGTCGCTTGCGGCGGCGAGGATCCGCCTTCGCAGCCGGTCGGGGTCGATCTGCTCACCGGCGAGCGCCGCGGCCAGATGCGGCGAGGCAGCCGCGTTGTAGCGGCACAGCGCGACCTGATCCGGGGGGCAGCCGGCCGCGCGTCCGAGCAGTTCGTGATCGGGCGGCCAGCGAGGATCGGGGTGATCGGGGTGATCGGGATGATCGGGATGATCGGGATGATCGGGATGATCGGGATGATCGGGATGATCGGGGTGCCCCAGGCCGGTGATGACCGGCTTCAGCACCCGCACAGCGATCCCCCGCGCCCGCAGGGCCGCGACGATCGCGCCGGCGAGAACCGTTTTGCCGACTCCCGTGTCGGTGCCCGTCACGAAGCAGCCGTGCAAGGGAGGGGGCTGCCGGGAATGCGTGGCGGCGGAAGGGCCGGGGCCGGAGGCGGGATTCTCGCGGGAAGGCGTCGACAGCCTACGCCGCCCGCTCGGCGAGCTCCGGGGCAGAGTGTCCCCGAGGATCGAATCCCGCCACTCTGGCCGCGTGGCCGAGCGTCTTGGCGGCGGAGTGCAGTTCCTTCTCGGTATGAGAGGCCATCACCGCCAGGCGCAGCCGCGAGGTCATCGTCGCGACGGTCGGCGGCCTGATCGCCTGCGCGAACACCCCGCGCGCCAGGGCGGCCTCGCAGATCGCCGTCGCGAGGAGTGGCTCACCGACGATCAGCGGAACGATCTGCGCGCGGGCTCCGCGCAGATCAAAACCTTCGTGCTGGAGCGCTGACCGGAGCGCGGCAGCGTTCGCCGCCAGCCGGCGCACAAGGCGCGGCTGCTCCTCGATCAGCTCTAGCGCGGCGAGCGCGCCGGCGATCGCCGGGGGAGCAGGCGCCGTCGAAAAGATGAAGGTGCGCGCGGCATTGACGAGGTACCGGGCCATCTCGCGGTCGCAGGCGACGAACGCGCCGTAGGAGCCGAGCGCCTTACCGAGCGTTCCGACGATCACGTCGACCTGGTCTTCAAGTCCCGCGTGGGCGACCGCGCCCCGGCCGCCCGGTCCGAGCGCCCCGGTGGCGTGGGCCTCGTCGACCAGCACCCTGATCTGGTGTCGCTGGGCAATGTCCACAATCTCGGCGAGCGGCGCGAGGTCCCCGTCCATCGAGAAGACGCCGTCGGTCACGATCAGCGCGCCGCGGCCCTGGGCCTTCGCGATCCCCCACTCGAGGTGCCCGAGGTCGCAGTGGTCATAGACGAACACCTCAGCGCGGGAGAGCCGGCACCCGTCGACGATCGACGCGTGGTTGAGCTCGTCGGAGAAGATCACGTCTCCGACGCGCGCGAGGGCCGCAATCACCCCGAGGTTGGCGAGATAGCCAGAGCCGAACAGGAGCGCTGCCTCGCGGCGCTTGAAGGCGGCTAGGCGCTCCTCGAGCCGGCGGTGGATCGTCATCGTCCCGGACACGAGGCGGGATGCTCCAGCGCCGACACCCCAGCGCATCACGGCCTCCGCAGCGGCTTCGCGCACGCGCGGATGATCCGCGAGCCCGAGGTAGTTGTTCGAGCACAGCAGCAGCACCGGCTGGCCGTCAAGGAGCACGCGCGGCCCCTGAGGGCCGCTGATCAGACGGGTGCGGCGGCGCAGGCCGAGGGCCTTCAACTCGTCAAGCCGCGCCTCGATCTCGATCATGCCGTGAGATCCCGCCCCTTGTTCGGCGCTCCGTCTGGCCGCACCGGGACGTTGCGCTTGGACGAGAACCGCAGTTGGGAGACCGGGTCCCACAAGCGCACGTCGAGCGTTCGGACCGGCGGCCGGCTCGCCATCTGGTCGATCAGGTCGGGCGTCTCTCCCTCGAGCCATCCGGCGCGGTTGTCCGGGCGCGGATCGGCGCCGTTGTCGGGCTGGCGGGCGACGTTCAGCCCGAGCTGCTCGAACATCGCCCGGTCCTGATCAGGGGTGTTCCCGAGCGTAGTCAGGAAGTTGCCCATCATCACGCCGTTGAGCCCGGCCCGGACGGCGGTCGCCTGGAGCTCGCCCAAATTCTCCACTCGCCCGCCGCAGAGGCGGAACAGAGCCTCGGGCAGGATCAGACGGAAGATCGCGATCCACTTGACAACCTCCCAGGGATCCATCGGCTCGCGGTCGCCGAACTTGGTTCCCGGTCGAGGGTTCAACAGGTTGATCGGCACGCTCGTCGGATTGATGCCGGCGAGCTGGAAGGCCATCTCGACGCGCTGCTCGCGCGTCTCGCCAAGGTTCAGGATCCCGCCTACGCATGTCTCGAGGCCCGCCTGCCGGACAGCGTCGATGGTGCGCAGCCGCCCTTCGTAGCGGACTGTGGTGGAGACCTCGGGATAGTAGGACTCGGCGGTCTCGACGTTGTGGTGAACGCGCTGGATCCCGGCGTCCTTGAGGGCTTTCGCGCGCGCGGCGGACACGTGCCCGATCGAGACGCAGCGCTTCAGGCCGGTCTGCTGCGCCACCAGTCGCGCGCCCGCGAGCACCGTCTCGAAGTCGCGCTGAGATAGTCCCTGCCCCTGGGTGACCATGCAAAAGCGGTGTGCCCCGGCGGTCTCGGCGGCCCGCGCGTGCTCCAGAATCTGCTCGGGCTCCATCATCGCGTGCATCGGAGTGTCGGCTTCGGCGTAGCGCGATTGCGCGCAAAAGCCGCAGTCCTCCGCACACCCACCGGACTTGGCATTCACCAGTGAGCACATGTCGGTCGAGTCGGCGAACCGCTCGACGCGTACGCGCCAGGCGCGCTCCACGAGGGCCTCAATTTCGTCCAGCGCCTCGAGCTCGCCGAGGCGCAGCGCCTGCTCCGGGGTGATCAGCGGCGCCACGAGCAAAATATAGGCGACGGGACGGACGGACGTCTCGTCATTCGCCCGTCGGCGGGACCGCCGCCCTCACTCGAGCACAATGAGCGTGTCGCCTTCGGACACCGACTCGCCCTCCACGCAGCGAATTTCCTTGACCACGCCGGGGTCCTCCGTCTCGACGGGCATCTCCATCTTCATCGACTCGAGAGTCACCACCGTGTCGCCCGCTTGCACGCTGTCGCCGACCTCGACCTCGACCTTCCAGACCATGCCGGTGATGTGAGCCTCGACCGCTGACACTGATGCCCTCCTGTGCTCGTGGGATCGGCCGCAGGATAGTGGGGAAGATGGACGAGCCGCCCAACACTTGTCGCTGTTTCCGGGATCCGTCCGCGCTGCTTGCTTGACTGTAGCCAGACGTGTGAGTTGGATGGTGCGTGTTTGGATTGTGCGTGAGGAAGGAGACGGATGACCGATTCTGAGATCTTCATCAGCTCGTGTTCTCGCAGGGAGCTGGCACACCGACGTCCCACGCGGGCGACAATTCGTATCGAGTTCGTGATCCTGCTGCTGGTGTTGCTCGCGGTGGGTGCGGTTCTCGCCGTGCGAGGGTGGTTCTAGCGGACGAGCGGATCTGACCGGGTGGGCCGGTCCCGCCGAGGCACGCTAGCGCATCGGTGCTGCGCACACCCCAAGCGGGTTCTGCACACGTCGGGGACCTGACGTTCCGTGCTCTCACGCCGGCGGGCAGAGGCTGAGCGCCGCTGAGGCCCGGGGAGTCGAAGTTCGTTCCTGCGCGCACGGCGAGGCCGCGGATCGCTCTGTACAACACGGCGGCCGGAGGCCGCCATATATAAATCACGCTCTTGATTCTCGCGATCGACCAGGGCACGACCGGCACCACCTGCCTCGTATTCGACGGCGAGGCGAAGTTGGTAGGGGGGGCATATGGGGAGCTCGGCCAGCATTTTCCCCAGCCCGGATGGGTCGAGCATGACGCCGCCGAGATCTGGGAGCTCACGCACGCGGTCGCCGGTGAGGCGCTCCGAGACGCGGGCGTGGCGCCGGGTGAGCTTGAAGCGGTCGGGATCACCAACCAGCGAGAGACAGTCTGCGCGTGGGATCCGGGGACCGGCGAGCCGCTCGCCCGCGCGATTGGGTGGCAGGACCGCCGGACCGCCCCCCGCTGCGATCAGCTACGCCGGGAGGGGCACGAGCCGCTGATTCGGGAGCGGACCGGCCTGGTGCTCGATCCGTACTTCTCGGCCACCAAGATCGAGTGGCTGCTCGAGCACGAGCCGGGCCTGCGGGAGCGGGCGCGGGAGGGCAGGGCAGTGTTCGGGACCGTCGACTCATGGCTGATCTTCAAGCTGACCGGCGAGCGCGTGACCGACCCCTCGAACGCGTCGCGGACGATGCTGCTGGACATCACTCGGGGCGCCTGGGACCACGAGCTGCTCGAGTGCTTCGGAGTGCCCGAGCGCGCGCTGGGAGAGGTGCGCACGAGCTGCGGTCCGCTCGGCACGACGCGTGCGGAGGCGCTCCACGGCCACGAGGTTGCGCTCGCCGGCGTCGCCGGGGACCAGCAGGCGGCGCTGTTCGGGCAGGGGTGCCTTGATCCGGGCCTGGGCAAGAACACGTACGGGACCGGCTCGTTCGTGCTCCAGAACGCCGGCGACAGCGTCCCGCCGCGCGTGCCGGGCCTGCTGAGTACGGTCGCGTGGGGGATCGGCGAGCAGCTGACCTACGCCCTCGAGGCCGCGATCTTCGTAACTGGAGCCGCGGTGCAGTGGCTCCGTGACGGCCTCGGGCTGATCGAGACGGCGGGGGAGACCGAGCAGCTCGCAGCCTCGCTCGAGGGCAACGACGGCGTGTACTTCGTCCCCGCGCTGACGGGACTCGGGTCGCCGCACTGGGATCCGTACGCTCGGGGGACGATCGTCGGACTGACGCGCGGCTCGACGCGCGCGCATCTGGCGCGCGCAACGCTCGAGGCGATCGCGTACCAGACGGTGGACGCGGTGCACGCGATGCAGGCCGCGAGCGGGGCGACGCTGACCGAGCTGCGGGCGGACGGCGGTGCGAGCGCGAACGGGTGGCTGATGCAGTTCCAGGCCGATGTGCTCGGCGTACCGGTGGTGCTGCCGGAGATCGCGCAGAGCACCGCGCTTGGCGCGGCGTATCTGGCCGGCGTCGGCACCGGCCGGTGGACGATCGACCAGCTGTCCACGAGCTGGCGCGAGCGCTGGCGCTACGAGCCCGCGATCGGCGCCGACGAGCGTGAGACGCTGCTGCACGGCTGGCGTCGCGCGCTCGAGCGTGCGCGGGGGTGGGTCGAGACGTAGACGCTTGCGGTGGGGTTCGGATGGGGGTTGGCCCGGCTAAGTGACGCGGGTGGAGCGGGAGCGCGGTTGGCTCACGTTTGCGTGAGTCGGGCGGGAGCGCGGCTGGCTCGAGCTCGCGTGACTCGGGTGGGGGGCCGGGGTATGTCACGCAATGGCCCAGACCGACGTCGAGCTCAAGCCGCAGGTTTACAAGGACCCGCGCCCGAAGGAGTACTTCGACCGCTTTCACGAGCGGGTGCGCCAGCGCGAGCCCGAGCCGGTCTACGAGTTCGTCAGAGCGGTCTCGGTGCTGACCGCGCTGATCGCCTTCCGCGCCCGCGCGATCGATACCGCCAACGTCCCCAACGGCCCGGTGATCCTGGCACCCAACCACGCCTCGTACATGGATCACTTCTTCACCGGCGCGTTCATCCGCCGTCGGGTCCAGTTCATGGGCAAGTCGCAGCTGTTCGGCGAGACGCTGACGAGTTGGGTCTACAGCCACGGCGGAGTGTTCCCGGTGCGCCGCGGACAGCACGACGAGGAGGCGTTCATCAGCGCGTTCAAGATCCTCGAGCGAGGCGGGGCGGTCGTTATGTACTGCGAGGGTGGCCGCTCGCGTAACGGCAAGCTGGCCGACGAGGCGAAGGCGGGAATCGGGCGCCTGGCGCTGGAGTCGGGCGTTCCCGTGGTTCCGGTCGCGATCCTCGGCTCCTACCAGGTGCGCAACTGGAAGCATCTGCGGTTCCCGAGGGTGACGGTCAGGTTCGGCCGCCCGTTTCGGTTCGAGGCGGTCGAACGCCCCGGTCGCGAGCGCCAGCAGGAGGCCGCCGAGGCCATCTTCGGGCGGATCAAGGACCTGCACGCCGAGCTCTCACGGTCGCGGTAGCGGGTGGTAGTGGGTGTGCCCCGGTTGGAGTCCGGTTGTCGGTGCCGATCAGCGGGTCGCGATGCGCGCCGACAACCATGAGCAGATGTCCGTCAGCACCAGATCTTGCTCGGGCTCGTTGAGGATCTCGTGGTAGAGACCGTCGTAGGCCTTGAGCGTGTTGTCGCTTGCGCCGATCCGCTCGCCGAGCATCAGGCTTCCAGTGGTCGGGCAGACACGGTCGGCGGTGCCGTACAGGATCAGGGTCGGGAGCGTGAGCGCGCCGACCGCATTCGGAAACGACTCGACGGCGGCGGCGAGCTCGGCGACGGTCCGCGCGGGAAGCTTGCCGTGGTGAACCAGCGGATCCGCGACGTATGCCCTGACCACCATGGGATCACGACTGACGAAGGTTGGATCGACAGCTATGAGCGGTGCTCTCGGCGCGAGCGCCGAGAGCACCCGGGCCGCGATCCGCACGGGTGCCGGGGTGGCCGGTAGCGCCGCGAGCGGACCCGACAGGATCAGGCCCGCGAGTCGCCTGCGCGTGCCCGCCAGGGCGCGCTGACGGATCGCGTAGCAGAGCGAGATCGTGGCGCCCATGCTGTGACCGAGCAGGAACACGGGGGTCGCCGAATGCCGGCCGGCGGCCAGCGTGATCAGGGAGTCGAGGTCCGCGACGGCGTTGTCCATCCGGTCGATCAGCGCGCGCGGGCCCGCGGAATGTCCGTGGCCACGGTGCTCGATCGCATACACGGCGTACTGCTGGCTGAGAAGCCGCAAAGCGACATGGCGATAGCGCCCGCTGTGCTCGCCGGCGCCGTGCGAGACCACCACCACCGCTCGGGGCCGATCCTCCGGAGTCCAAGCCTGCCAGTAGATGCGCAGTCCACCCACACCGGTGAGCTCCGCTTCGCTGTGGATGCTCAAGAGGCGCTGTCGAGGGTCAAGAGGTGCGGCGCGTCGTCACGATGGCGCCGTGTATCGTCAAAATGCGACCGTGGGCCCCGGGTGTGATCGTGGGACACGTTCGGATCCTACGAAACGAACCGGGCTTGGTCAGTTCAACGATGGATCGGGAGGCATCCTGGCGAGGAGCGCGTAGCGGCCACCCTTGCGGGTCAGGACCGCAGACCACAGATCGCTCGGCTGTGCACAGAACGCGTCCGCGCCGGAGGCGGGCTCGGGTATCCAGTCTCCCCGCTCAAGCTCCTCGTCGAGCTGACCCGGACCCCAGCCCGCATGACCGGCGAAGGCACGCCCCCGCCGCAGGCCGGCCGCCGACTCTCCGGTGGACGAATCGGCGCCGAGCACTCCGATCTCGTCGAACGCCAGCAGCGCCGCGTCACCGGGGTCCTCGAACTCGGCCAGCACGATCACCGCCGAAGGTTGGACGGGGCCGCCGACGAACAGCCGGTCCTCGAGATCGACCAAGTCGATCATCGTCTCGAGTTGCGGCAGCGCCTCGCCGACGTGGGTCTCTGAGGGCCGGTTGAGCACGAACCCAAACGCCCCTTCCGCGGTGTGCTCGACGACGAGCACGACCGTCCGCCAGAAGTTGGGGTCGCTCAGCGCTGGTCCGGCGATCAGCAGCTGGCCGCGAACGGAGTCCATCAGCGGTGACTACCCACGGCCGGCGCGGTTCATCCCTCGCGGTGGGTCTTGGGGGGCCGGGGCGTGTCATCGGTTCCAACGCCAGCCGGGGCTACAAGCCGTACGAGCGACCGATCACGTCGAGCATGATCTCATCGGTTCCGGCACCGATGCGGTTCAGGCGCAGATCGCGCCAGACGCGCTCGATCCCGTACTCCTCCATGTAACCGTTGCCGCCGTGGATCTGGATGCATTCGTCGGCCACTTCGACCGCGATCCGGGCGCAGTAAAGCTTCGCGATCGTGATCTCGCGCACGGGGTACTCCCCGTTCTGAACGCGCCACGCGGTGGTGTAGACCATCTGGCGGGCGGTCTCGATGCTGGTCGCCATCTCGGCGAACTTGTGGCGGATCACCTGGAAGTGACCGATCGGGCGCCCGAACGCGGCACGCTGCTTGGCGTACTGCAGCGTGCGATCGAACACGTGCTGGGCCCCCGACGCCGCGCTGGCGGCGGTGATCAACCGCTCCCCCTGGAGCTCCCACATGATGTGGTAGAAGCCCTGGCCGACGTCGCCCAGGACAGAGGACACGGGCACGCGCACGTCCTGGAACGCGAGCAGCGCCGTGTCTGAGGCGTGCATCCCGAGCTTGCGCAGGCGCTTCTCCCGGATCACGCCGGGTGCGTCCATCGGCACGAGGAACAGCGTGAATGCCGCCGGCTCCTCCTCTGTCCTGGTCAGCAGCACGATCACGTCCGCGCGGTGCCCGTTGGTGATGAACGTCTTGGCGCCGTTGATCACGTACTCCTCGCCGTCCCTACGCGCACGCGTCCTGATGCCGGCCACGTCGGAGCCGGCGTCCGGCTCGGTGATCCCGGTGCAGAGGATCTTCGTCCCACTGATCGCGGGCGCGGCCCATTGTCGTTTCTGCGCCTCGGTGCCGAAAGCCAGAATCGGCGGCATCGCCATGTCGGTGTGGACGGCGATTCCCAACCCGAGGCCGCCGCAGTGCGCGTGCACCATCTCCTCGGCGAGCACCAGACTCGAGTAGTAGTCGCCCCCCTGGCCGCCGTACTGCACGGGCTTGTCGAGTCCGAGGAAGCCGAGCTCGCCCATCCGCTCGAACACCCAGTCGGGAAACGTCGTCTGTCCCACTCCTCGGCGTGGGGCGCCAGTTCCTTGATCACGAACCGACGGACCGACTCGCGTAGCTGGTCGTGCTCGTCGGTGAAGATGAAATGCTTGCGGTGAGTCGCGAAATCGGGCTTCGGGACCTCGGCGGCGGCCATCGTGCGATTTCTCCTGCTGGTTGAGCTTGACTGACAGTAGCCGAGCGGCGCGTAGGCTTCGCACGCATGGGCTACCACACGCTTCGCTATGATGTCCCCGCCACCGGCGTGGCGAGGATCGCGCTTGACCAGCCACAGACGCGAAACGCGCTCTCCGACGCGCTGCTCGGAGAGCTGATCGCCGCACTCGAGCTCGCCAGAGGGGATCCGGATGTGCGCTGCGTGGTGCTCACCTCGACGCACGAGACCGTGTTCTCGAGCGGCGCCGACCTGTCCGGCTTCACGGCGGAGTCAGCGCTGGTTCACAAGCACATGGCCACGGAGCGCTTCCCGCGCCTGTTCCGTCTGCTGGGCGAGCTGGGCAAGCCCTCGATCTGCGCCGCCGGCGGACACGTCCTCGGGGGGGCGTTGGGGGTCGCGCTCGCCTGCGATCTGATCGTCGCACGCGAGGGTGTCCGTTTCGGCACACCCGAGATCAACGTCGGCGTGTTCCCGTTCATGGTCATGGCGCTGATGTACCGGAGCGTTGGGCGCAAGCAGACCAACGAGCTGCTGCTGCTCGGAGAGCAGATCTCCGCGGAGGAGGCGCAGCGGATCGGGATCGTCAATCGGGTCGTGCCGGCGGCGCGGTTCGAGGCCGCAGTGGACGAGTGGGCGCAGAAGCTTGCCCGGAAGTCGCCGGTGCTGATGAAGCTCGGCAAGGACGCGATCTTCCGCCAGCAGGACATGGCGTTGGTCGAGGCGCTGGAGTTCCTTCGCTCTCAGCTGACGATCGCGTGCTCGACCCACGACATGCAAGAGGGTGTACGCGCCTTCTTCGAGCGGCGCGAGCCGGAATGGACGGGCCACTGAGCGCCGGCTGATCCGGCTGGAAGGTGTTGTCGATCATTCGAACGGCGGCGCCGTCGCGCAGTATCGTTCACAGGGACCTGACTGACCGGTCAATCGAACCTGCCATCAAGAAGCGAGGCCCAGTGCTCGCCGGTGCCGTCCAGCTCAACTCGACGCAGGACACCGACCGCAACCTCGCGACTGCCGAGCGTCTCGTCCGCGGGGCCGCCAGCCGGGGAGCCGAGCTCGTCGTGCTGCCGGAGAAGTGGAATCGGCTCGGAACCCGGGAGCAGATGGACGCGGGCGCGGAGGCGCTCGATGGCCCCTGCATCTCGTGGGCGCGCGCGGTCGCGCGCGAGCTCGGGATCGACCTCGTCGCCGGGTCGATCGCCGAGCGGATCGAGGGCGTGCAACGGCTGCGCAACACGTCGGTGCACGTCGGTCCGGACGGCGAGATCCAGGCGACCTATCGCAAGGTGCACATGTTCGACGTCGTCGTCGAGGGCACGGTCTACCGCGAGTCCGAGCATGAGGATCCGGGCGACGAGCTCGTCCTCAGCGCCGCGGCCGGCGGCGTCGAGCTCGGCCTGAGCATCTGCTACGACATCCGCGTCCCCGAGCTGTACCGGATCCTCGCCGTTCGCGGCGCACGGATCTTGACCGTCCCGGCGGCGTTCACCGTGCCCACGACACGCGACCATTGGGAGATCCTCCTGCGCGCGCGGGCGATCGAGAACCAGGCGTTCGTCGTCGCGGCCAACCAGATCGGCGAGAGCGAACCGGGCCGCGCCTCCGGCGGGCGCTCGATGATCGTCGACCCCTGGGGGCTCGTGCTCGCGCTGGCGCCCGACCGTCCCGGCCACATCGTTGCCGACCTCGATCTCGACGTCCAGGCGCGCATCCGCCGCGAGCTGCCGGCCCTGGCCAACCGCCGGCCGTCCGCCTACAGCTGGCCCATAGAGGTGCACCACTGATGTCCTCGGTCCGCGCGAGCGGCGGCGACAAGCGCCGGATGATCCTCGATGCGGCCGTCGTCGTCTTCGCCCGGCGCGGCTTTCACGCCTGCCGGGTGTCGGACATCGCCGACGAAGCGAACGTCGCGTACGGCCTTGTCTATCACTACTTCCGCAGTAAAGACGAGATACTCGACACGCTGTTCCTCGACCGCTGGAACATCCTGCTCGACGTCATCTCCCGGACCGACGAACAGCAGATCCCGCTGCGCGAGAAGCTGCATGCGCTGACCTCGTACATCATCGACTCCTACCGCCATAACCCGGACCTCACGAAGGTCATCATCGTCGAGGTCACGCGCGCGGCGAACTCGTTCGGGCGTACGCACCGAGGCAAGATCCGCGAGCTCTACGCGCTGATCGCCGACATGGTGGCCAAGGCGCAGGCCGACGGCGCGATCAAGCGCGAGGTCACGCCGGCGTTCGCCGCGCTGGCCATCTACGGCGCGATCGAACAGGTGCTGACGGGCTGGATCTTCGAAATGCTGCCCCATGGCGAGGCCGAGTTCGACATGACGCCGGCACGGATCGTCGACACAATCTGCGGAGGCATCGAGGCGCACCCGGCCACGGCCCCGGCGTCCGCCCGAGCCGTCTGAGAGGATGCACGCGATGAGAGACAACGAGATGGTCAAACGGCTCGTCTGGTCGGGCCTGCTCGCGGGCCTCGGCGCGCTTGCGTCGATCGCCACGATGCGTGCCGCGGGGATGATTTGGCGACGGATCTACGGGGAAGATCCGCCGGAATGAAACTTGGCAAGCGCCACAAGGACACTGATCCACGCGAGGACGAGTCGGTCATCGTCGCGGCGCCTGAACCCCCGCCGCAGGAGCGTTCGTCCAACTGGTCGGGGGGGAGTGGAGGTCCCGCCGGGGGGGAGCGGCCGTACGGCGAGGCGGTCGTCGAGGGCGAGGCCGTGGAGCTTCCCCCGCAACCGCATGTCTACGCGGCGGTGCCGCCCGCGGCAGCGTTCCAGCCCCCCGTCGCGTTCGCGCCGGCCGGACCGGAGGCCGGTGCCGCGCCATTTCCGGCCGCCGAGGAGCCGGTCGCAGTCGTCGCGGCGGGCTCGGAGCCAGCGCACGTCGCCCCGCTCGGCGCCGCCGGCGAGGCGTTCGCGTCGGGTCACGGTCCGGCGCCTGCTCCGGCTTGGCCGGAGGGCGTCCAGGAGCTCGTAGCCGAACGCCCCGAGGTCGTCGTGGGCGCGGCGTTCGTCGGCGGCATCCTCGTCGCCATGATCCTGCGTCGTCTTGGCAACTGAGAGCTCAGCCCAGGATCTGGGCCACACGGTCCAGGAGATCACCGAGCGCGTCTCGCTGCTCGTGCACGAGGAGATCGAGCTCGCCAAGGCCGAGGTCACGGAGAAGATCACAAAGCTCCTGCGCGGCATCGTCATCGGGATCGCGGCCGGTATCTTCGTCATCACCGGGCTGCTGTTTGCGCTGCACGGCTTGGCCTGGCTTACGTGGTTCGTCCTGCCGGTGGGCAGCAGCGCCTTCTTCTGGGGATTCTTTTTCGTTGCGGGCATGCTGTTCGTGCTCGGCGGCGTCGCCGGCTACCTCGCCGCGCGCTTCTTCAAGGAGAGCACGCCGCCGGTTCCCAAGATGGCGATCAAAGAGGCTGAGAAGATCAAGAAGACGCTGACGTTCCGCAGGAAGCGCAAGGGCTGATGGCAACCCGCACGCCGGAGGAGATCCGCTCCTCGATCGAGGCGAACCGGCGCGAGCTGGGGACCTCGATGGAGAAGCTGCGCAGCGAGGTGGCCGTGCTGACCGACTGGCGCCGCCAGCTCATCGCACACCAAAAGCAGGTGGTCATAGGAGCCGCGGTCGCGGGCTTCGTCATCGGCGGCGGGATCGCCGCGATCGGCGGGCTGTTCCGGCGCAAGAAGTAGCGCGCGGCGCGAAGCGGCCACGAGATCGGCGCCGTCCGGCGCCCCGCATACGCTGATCGACGTGTCCGTCTGGGACGCCCTGACCACGCGCCAGATCGCGCGCATCGTCTTCACGACCGCTGCCTGCCTAGGCCTGCTGTATGTGCTCGTGCAGGTTCGCGGCACGCTGCTGCTGCTGGGGATCGCGGTCTTTCTCGCCGTCGCGCTCGGTCCGGCGGTCGACTTCTTCGCCAGGAAGATGCCGCGCGCCGCGGCGATCCTGCTCGTCTACGTGCTCATCACGCTGCTCTACGCGGGCGTGCTGGCGCTCGTCGTCCCGCCCGTCATCGACGGCGCCGGCAAGCTCTCGCGCGACATCCCCACCTACATCGAGGATCTGCGCAACAACGGCACGATCCGCAACTTCGACAACAAGTACGACATCACGGGCACGCTGCAGACGGAGGCGGAGAAGCTGCCGTCGCGCCTCGGGGACGCGGCCGGCGCCCTGCAGAGCCTCGCCGCGGCGGCGTTCAACGCGGCCTTCCAGCTGCTGACC
>JBPCRJ010000180.1:0-6986 GCA_050996975.1 Solirubrobacteraceae bacterium
TCAAAGTGGGGGTTGTTGGGGCTAAAAAAGACGCTCGCCCTAAAAGCCGTGTCCAAGCTAAAGAAGAGGGGCAAGCGTGGTGATGGGGGCATCGGCGGGACGGCAAACACCTCCACGCCGGGGTTCATCGCCACGGAGATGGTCGAGAAGATCCCCGAGAAGACGCTCGACGCGATCAAGGAGAAGATCCCGCTGGGACGCCTGGGGCGCCCCGACGAGGTCGCGCGGCTGGTGCACTTCCTCTGCGCCGATCAGTCCTCGTACATCACCGGGGCGGTCTTTCCCCTCAATGGTGGGATGGACATGTAGCCTCCCCGAGATGGTCAAACGCTCCGGCGCCGCTCTGGGCGAGATCATCCGTCGTCAGCGAGAGCTCGGCGAGTTCTCGATGCGCCAGTTCGCCGAGCTGGCGGGGATCTCGAACCCTTACCTCTCGCAGATCGAGCGCGGCCTGCGCGCCCCATCCGAGCATGTCCTGGACTCGATCGCCGGTGCGCTGAGAGTGTCGGCAGACGCCCTCTACGACCAGGCCGGCGTGTCACGGCCGGGCGAGGAAACCGCGGAGACGACGGCCGTGCTCGACGCGATCGCAGCCGATCCGCGGCTCACCGCGCGCCAGCGCCAAGCGCTGGTCGAGGTCTACGAAGCGTTCGCCGGCTCGACGCCGCGCCCGCGTAGGCGCCCAGGCAAGTGAGCCCGGCGCCGGACAATCCTTCCGGCGGACCTTCGGCATCCGGAGGGTCCGCGCGGCGGCCCGCCTCCGGCGCACGTACCGCGCTCGTCACCGGCGCGGCGAGCGGCATCGGCCGTGCCGTCGCCGAGCGCTTGGCCGAGGACGGCATCGACGTGCTCGCGGTCGACCTCCGCCCTGACCCCGCCGGACCGGGCGTTCCTCACGCGGCCGATCTAACCGACGCCGACGCGAATGCCAACGCGGTCGCGGCCGCGCTCGAGCGGTTCGGCCGCCTCGACGTGGTCGTGGCCAACGCCGGGATCCAGCATGTCTCGCCGATCGACGAGTTTCCGCTCGAGCAGTGGGACACGATCGTCGCGCTGCTGCTGCGCAGCCCGTTCCTGCTCGCCAAGCACGCGTGGGAGGCCCTGCGTCAGTCCGACAGCGCAAGGTTCATCGTGATCGCCTCCGTCCACGGGCTCGTCGCCTCGCCGTTCAAGGCCGCCTACGTCTCGGCCAAGCACGGCGTGCTCGGCCTGGTCAAGACACTCGCACTGGAGGGAGCCACTGAGGGGATCGCGGCCACGGCGGTATGTCCGGGTTACGTGCGTACGCCGCTGGTCGAGAAGCAGATCGGCGACCAGGCGCGCGCCCACGGAATGGCGCCCGAGCGCGTGCTGGAAGACGTGATCCTCGCGCCGCACGCGGTCAAGGAGCTGATCGAGCCCGCGGAGGTGGCCGCGGTGGTGGCGTTCCTCGCCAGCCCCGCCGGCCGTGCGTTCACCGGTGCACCGGTGACGATGGACTACGGCTGGACCGCTCGATGACCGGATCGCCGGGGGTTGGCTGGCGGTTAGGAACGCGGCACCCAACCGACACGTTGACGCTCGCGATACGACGCAGCGGGGTGCGCTGCGGGAGTCATCTGGTCTGGTCGCGGTAGGACCGCTCCCCGCCGGGCGTGGGGATCGTGCGCCGGTCGACTGGGATTGAACTCTCGATCCTCGTTTTCAGTCGGGTACGATCTCGATGCCATTGCAGAACGCGACCCGATGCTTGATCTTCCGGATCCACGGGTAAGGGTGACGATAGGTCCAGGCGGCGTTCGTGCTCCGTTGGCCGCCGGCCTCGACATGGTAGTAACTCGCCAGGCCCTTCCACGGGCAGAGTGACTTCATCGGGCTGCGGCGCATCGCTTCGTGATCCACGCTCTCGGCCGGAAAGTAGTGGTTTCCCTCAACGATTGCTGTTTCGTCGCTCTGGGCGACGGTGACGCCATTGCAGATTGCGCGCATTACTCACGTGCTCCCATGTCGGTGGTCTGCGGACGATGTCGCCGGGGGTGGGCTGGCGCCCCGTCGTGGGCGCTCTCTATCGGCGAGCTACGGGTTTGTCCTGAGAGGTTGGAAGATCCTCGCCGGCGAGCCCTGCGACCAGGAGGTTTGCTAGACCGATGACGCCGAGAAGCAGCGCGTAGAGGCGCGCGTCCCCGAGCACGGAGCTGTAGCGCGGCTCGACCGCGAGCACCGCGCCACCGATCGCGATCGTGACGGTCACCCCGAGCGGATCGACAGCGAAGCCGCGCCGGGTGAGCACGACCCCGGTGGTGGCGCCCAGTCCGGCGCCAGCGAGGTAGAGCCCGGAGGTGTCGAGGTCGGGGGCCAGTTGACGCACGAGCACCACCGCTGCGCCCCAACCGACGAGCACGACCGCGGTCGCCCAGTAGCTGCCCTGCGGTCCGCCTGACAGTGCCGCCGCGAGATACACGAGTCCCAGGGCGAGCGGCGTCCAGTAAAAGCCGGTCGGCGACGCGCCGATCGCCAGCGCGATCACGATCGCGCCGACAAGCAGGACGATGCCCTGGCGCAGACGCGAGGAGCTTGAGGTCCTTGAACGCGAGAGCCGCATCTGCGGCCAAGCATAGGCCCGGTTTCGCACGCGACCAGGCGCCTGCTCTTACGCCTTTGTGAACTTCGCGGCCAACGGATCGTGACTGCCCGCTGGACTCGACGTAGGTTGCTCGATCTATGCAGCCGCTTTCGCGGCCGACAGCAAGCCGGTCAGCGTGACTGGCTCACTCGGAGCGTGCAGCTAACGGCCTCGGACTGAGGGACAGCGCTGGACCCACGCTCAGCTCGTCCTTGACAAGCTCGCGGCCTTCGCCCGGCCTTTCCTGGCTCTGGAGCGGACGTCGGTGGCCCTCTGCTGCTCTCGAATTGAGTCATCCCACAGCCGTGGCAAAAACCGTTCTGGTCCCGCCCGGGTCTACCGGGAAGGACCGAGCGACCTTAGGAGACGTAATGGACAGCACTCAGTACGACGTGATCGTGATCGGAGGCGGACCAGCCGGGGAGGTTCTCGCCGGTCGATTGGCGACGAAGGGCGATCGGGTCGCGATCGTCGAGTCGGGCATGGTCGGCGGTGAGTGCTCGTTCTATGCGTGCATGCCGTCAAAGGCGTTGCTGCGCCCCGCGCAGGCGCTGGCCGAGGCACGTCGCGTGCCGGGAGCCGCCGAGGCTGTGAGCGGAGCTCTTGACGTCGGGGCAGTGCTTGAGCGTCGCGACGAGATCATCCATTTCCTCGATGACTCTGCCCAGCTGCCGTGGCTTGAGAGCCAGGGGATCGAGTTGATCCGTGGCCATGGACGGCTCGACGGGGAACGCCGCGTGCGCGTGGGGGCGGCCGTGTATGAGGCTCGCACGGCGGTAGTGATCGCGGTCGGCAGCGCCGCGGCGATGCCACCGATCCCGGGACTGGCCGAATCCGAGCCGTGGACGAGCCGCACTGCCACCACGTCGTCGCAGATCCCGGCTTCACTGATCATCTTGGGCGGCGGACCGGTGGCCGTCGAGATGGCACAGGCCTACGCGGACCTCGGCGCTTCGGTGACGGTGATTGAAGCCGGGCCGCGACTGCTCGCCCACGAGGAGCCGTTTGCAGGCGCGCAGCTGTGCGACGCGCTCGAACAGCTTGGTGTCGACGTACGACTCCAGGTCCGTGCCGAGCGCGTAAGCCGCCGGGGCGCGGTGGTGAGCGTGGAGCTCAGCGACGGACACGTCGTCTCGGGTGAGGAGCTCCTGGTGGCGCTCGGCCGCCAGCCGCTTACTGGGGATCTCGGGCTGGACAGGGTCGGCCTGGTGCCGGGAGAGGCGATAGAGGTAGATGATCGCCTCCAGGTCCCCGGCCGGCCGTGGTTATTCGCGATCGGCGACGCCAACGGACGCTCGCTCCTGACCCACATGGGCAAGTACCAGGCCCACGTCCTGTCTGAGATCCTCCACGGCGGCGAGCTACGAGCCACGCGGGATACCGCGGGCGCTCCGCGCGTCGTGTTCACAGAGCCCCAAGTCGCGTCCGTCGGTCAGACGCTTCAGGCGGCGGCAGATCAGGGACGCGACGTCTTCGCCTACGACGCGCCGACCTCGGGAACCGCGGGCGCAAGCTTTCATGGTCGCGACACTCCTGGGACGGCTCGGATCGTGGTTGACGAGACAGAAGGCGTGATCGTGGGGGCCACGTTCACCGGTGCTGACGTGGCTGAGTGGCTCCAGGCGGCAACGATCGCGATCGTCAGTCAGACCCCGATCGAGCTCCTGTGGGACGCCGTGCCCGCATTCCCCAGCCGCAGCGAGATCTGGCTGAAGCTGCTCGAGGCACGCGAAACGCAACGGGCTCTGCCGAGGCGCACTCTCTCTCGGCGGCCTGACATGCCCTACGGACACTCGTCCGCAAACGTCGCGCCCGCCGGCGAGGCGACCAACCCGTGACCAAGCGCCCGCGGGCGCTGGCGAGCACTGCGCTAGGCACCGCCGTCATGGTCATCCTCGGTGGCTGTGGCAGCGCGGCGTCGCCGCTTTCAGCTGCTCGCACGATCGATGGGGCTCGAAGCGTCTGACCGGACCCCACGCGCCCGTGGTTTGGTGATGTTGGTCGAGCGCGGCATCGACGCCGACCGGGCCGTGAGTGTGCTGGCCCCGGGCGGCGCCGCGCTTCGCGGGCGGCTGCTTCTGGGGCGTCGAGGGCCACCTTTCGACCAGCTGGCCAGGCAAGCTGGTCGGTCACGGTCGATGCCGCCTCAGCCGGCGTTGGTAACCGCGACCAGTTGCCGCAACCGGGTCTGGCGGGCATGATTCCCCGGAGAGCTACCAATGTCCCACGATGACCGCCACCCGAGCCGTTTGCGCCTGCCGCGACTGCTGCCGCGCGGCGCCCGTCACGAGTGGTCACAACAGCATCTCTCGCACTACGTCGACGGGGACCTCAACTGGCTGGCGCGCCGGCGCCTCGAGCTGCACGCCGAGGAGTGCCCGGAGTGCAGCCTCGGGATCCGTGCCCTGCGCTCGCTCGTGCGGCTGATGCACGGCGCGGCTAACCGTCCGAGCGAGCCCGCACCGGCCAGCATCTTCGATCGGGTCCGCGCCGACGCTGCGCAAGCCGACGGCGGTTCTGATCCTGCCGTTGAGGCGTGACCGGCCCGCCCTTGAATCGGCCGACCGAGAGCGAGCTCGTCGTCCGGGCGCAGGCCGGGGACGTCGAGGCGTTCGAGCGCCTAGCCAGCGCCCATACCGACCACCTCTACACGGTCGTGGTGCGGCTGCTCGGCGATCGCGGCGAGGCAGAAGACGTAGTCCAGGAGGCCCTGCTGCGAGCCTGGCGGGGAATAAGGCGATTCCACGGCCGCTCGTTGTTCTTCACCTGGCTTTACCGGATCGCGGTCAACGAAGCCAATCGTGCGCTCGAGAAGCGCGCGCGGCGAGGCCACAGCGTGAACGTCGATGACGCCTCGGTGGTGCTGCCAGCGCCCGCCCATCAGGAGCCCGCGCGCCGAGCCGAGCAACATGAGCTCCATGCCGCGTTGGACCGTGCGATCGGAGACCTCGCTGCGCCCTATCGCACCGCGCTCGTGCTCCGCGATATCGAGGGGCTCTCAACCCGCGAGGCCGCCGAGATCGCCGGCGTCGGAGAGGCGGCCTTCAAGAGCCGGCTTCACCAGGCCCGCCTGAGCGTCCGCGCCGTGCTCGGCGACGAAACGCTCGTGGCCGGCAGCCCATGAAAATCGATACCCGGCATCTCGGAGCACGCGTCGCGGTTCGCGGTCTTCGTTAAGTGAGCTCGACTACCGCGCGCACGTCGATGGCCCCCTCCAGGCTGCGGGCGACCAGGCAAAAGCGGGAGTGGAAGCCGTGCACGCGCTCGACCTCAGCCCGCTGGCCTTCGGCGATCGCGAGTCGGCGGGTCACCGTGATCCGCTCGATCACGAGCACCTTGTCGCGTTCGAACACCTCGCCAACGGCCTGAACTTCGAAGCCTTCGCGATCAACTTCGATCTGACGCGCTTGCAGCGCGCCGGCGAAAGTGCCGGCCAGTCACCCGCCCGCGGCGGCGACCACTCCAGGGTCGTCGCGTGGGGCGGGTACTATCAAGCCGCGGGGGACGGGCTGGAACTTCACGGACTCGCTCGAGCAGAGGTTGCTTCGCGCCCCCGCTTCGCGCCGGGAAGCTTGCGCCCGGACGGGACCAGCGGTGATCCTCAGCTGCTCCCGTCGAACGGCGTGTCGCGCAGGTACCACTCGGCGTCCAGCGCCGCCTGGCAGCCGGTGCCGGCGGCGGTCACCGCCTGGCGATAGGTGTGATCGACTATATCGCCGGCCGCAAACACGCCGGGAAGATCGGTCAGGGTCGAGCGGCCCTTCGTGGCGACGTAGCCCGCCCCGTCGAGCACCACCTGTCCCTGCACCAGCTGGGACTGCGGCTCGTGCCCGATCGCGACGAACACCCCGGCGATCGGAAGCTCGCGCTCCGAGCCGTCATCGACCTGGCGCAGGCGCGCGATGCCGAGCGACCCGTTCTCGCCCGCCGAAAGCTCCTGCACCACGTAGGGTGTCAGCCACTCGATGTTGGGCACCGCGCGGGCGCGCTCCAGCATGATCTTCGACGCGCGGAACTCCTCGCGACGGTGCACCACGACGACGCTCGCCGCGAACTTGGCCAGGAACATCGCCTCCTCCATCGCGGAGTCCCCGCCGCCGACGATCATCGTCGCGGACTGCTTGAAGAACGCCGCGTCACAGGTGGCGCAGTAGCTGACGCCGCGCCCGGAGAGCTCCTGCTCGCCCGGCACTCCCAGCTTGCGGTGCTGTGCTCCCATCGCCAGGATCACCGTCCGGGCCCGGTGCAGCTGATCCCCGACCCAGACCTTGTGCAGGTGCCCGTCGCCCGAGAGCTCGACGCGGGTGGCGTCGTCGGTCTCCAGCCGCGCCCCGAAACGCTCGGCCTGATCACGGAAGTGCTGCATCATCTCCGGTCCCATGAT
>JBPCRJ010000009.1:0-22239 GCA_050996975.1 Solirubrobacteraceae bacterium
AGCAGCCTGATCGTTCCCGTCCGCCCGCCGGTTCCCGCCCGACCCGAGAACGGCACGATCGCGATCGACGCGTTCCGACGCTCCAGCTCTTTCCAAGCCGCAGCTCGCGACACCAACTCGTGACGCGCCGGTCGGAGCCGTGCCACGTGGATTCGCGAGGCCGGCCGGCCGGTCGGCGTCGAGCAGCGCTCGCCTGGCTCCACCCTGCACGTTGGACAGCGTCGCTCAAGCCACCCTCGAGCAACGTGGAGATGCGGGAGCGGGACAGAACGATCTCGACCGCGCCACCCCAAGCTCCGGCAGCACCGAGCACCCGGCGCGGCTCGGCAATCCGGGCACCACTGCCCCAGCCACGCCAAGCGGTCGCTCATTGAGCGCTCGTCTCGAGTTCGCCACGGACCCCCCGAGAGCTCCAGCGTGGTCGCAGCTGTCCAAAAGGCGCCGGTGCCGCGTCTGCGCTACAGAGCCGAAGCGAGGCCAACGAAGCCGGTCTCAGCGTCCGAACGAGCGCCTGGTGCGCTTCTGAGCGCGCCTGACCTAGCTGGCTCGGGGGAACGGCGGGGGAACGGCGAGCCACAAACAGGGACCTGGGTTGGCCCGCGTTGACCCACCGAGGGGGGTCAACGCACCGGCTCCAGGATGGCCCTATTCCCCTGCTAACCCTGGGAAACCGGCCGATACAGACGGAGAGGGGGGGATTCGAACCCCCGATGGACGGAAACGCCCATACCGGTTTTCGAGACCGGCGCATTCAACCGCTCTGCCACCTCTCCGGTATCGCTACGACAGCGACAAGTTAGACGAGTCCCAGCTCGGATTAAACGCCGGGCGAGCAGCGGAGCGCGATGCCCCCGCCGGATTCGTGCTCGGCGACCGGCTGCCAACCCGTACGACGCTCGGCCGAGGGCCGCTCTAGCGCCGCCGGGGGGCGAAGAAGTCCCGCAGCAGCGCGCTGCACTCGAGGGCCAGGAGCCCGGACTGAACCTGCGGGCGGTGATTCAGACGCGGCTCGTCGAGTATGTGCAGGACGCTGCCAGCCGCGCCGGCCTTGGGATCGGCGGCACCGAACACCACGCGCGGGATCCGGGCGAGCACGATCGCCCCGGCGCACATCGCGCACGGTTCGAGCGTCACGTAGAGGACCGTGTCGAGCACGCGCCAAGACCCCACGGCCCGCGCGGCTTCCCGTACTGCGATCAGCTCCGCGTGAGCGGTGGGGTCTTGGCGTAGCTCCCGCTCGTTGTGCCCGGACCCGATCACCTCGCCGTCATGCACGACAATCGCACCGATCGGGACATCGTCGTGGTCGAGGGCGCGGTCGGCTTCGCGCAGCGCCAAGCGCATGAAGTATTCCTCACGGGGAAAGAAGTGCGAGCTCATCGTCAAACGGTACGATGCCGATAGGGAAACTTTCGGGGGTCTGACGTTGTCTTATGCATCGGGGCGCGCCGCGTTGTGCGCGCGACACATTCTGCTGTGAGCACTATTCGCTTCATCCGCCGTCGGACCGCCCTGGCGCTCGCGTCAGGATTGCTGATCGCCGCCAGCGTGGCGGTGGGCTGCCCGGCTGTCGCAAGCGCCGCGGATTATGTTCCCGGCGAGGTGGTCGTCGGCTACGCGCCGGGCGCGAACGCGTCGGTATCCGCCGACATCGCGACGAGAATGGGCGCCCGGACAACCCCCGCTGGCGCTCCCGACCCCAGCACCCAGGTGCTCGCGCTGCCCCACGGCCTGAGCGTGACGCGTGCGCTCGCGGCACTGCGTCACCGGCCGGGGATCGCCTACGCGGTGCCGAACTTCATCGCCCACATCGCGGCGTCGCGGAATTCAGGCTGGATTCCCAACGATCCCGGACGCTCACATGTCCCGGGCGGCTGGGAGGCGCTGCAGTGGAACTTCCTCGCCGATGCAGGCGTCGACGCTCCGCAAGCGTGGCGCAACCTGATCGCCGACAAACGACCCGGAGCCCGCGGCGTCGTGGTCGCGGTGCTCGACACGGGAATCGCCTATCGCAACTGGCGCAGCTACGGCAAGTCGCCGGACTTCACGGGCACACGGTTCATCGATCCTTACGACTTCGTCGCGCATAACCGCTATCCGCTGGACCGGCAGGGACACGGCACGTTCGTGACCGGCACGATCGCCGAAGCGACCAACAACGGCGTGTCGCTGACCGGGCTCGCCTACGGAGCGACGATCATGCCGGTCCGGGTTCTCGACGCGGACGGCAGCGGTGATGCGGCGACAATCGCACGCGGGATCAGGTACGCGACCACTCATGGCGCTCGGGTGATCAACCTCAGCCTCGAGTTCCCCCCGAACATCAGCGTCAGCGACATCCCCGACGTGCTGAGCGCGATCCGGTTCGCCCATCGGCGCGGTGTCGTCCTCGTCGCCGCCGCCGGGAACGAGGGCACCGACCAGCTCGCGTATCCGGCGCGCGCCTCGCATGTGATCTCGGTGGGCGCGAGCACTCGCGACCGCTGTCTGGCCAGCTATTCCAACCGCAGCGTGGCCCTCGATCTGGTCGCCCCGGGCGGCGGCGATGACGCGGCGCTGACCGCCGATCCGAACTGTCACCCCTCCCGTGGCCTGCCCACGATCTACCAGACGACGATCGTCGATTCGGCCCACCCACGCGGGTTCGGATTGCCCGGCGGCGAGGACGGCACCTCGTTCGCCGCGCCCCACGTCGCCGCCATCGCCGCGCTGATCATCGCCAGCGGAGTGCTGGGCCGCCGTCCCACCCCGGATCGGATCCTCACCCGCATGGAGAGCACCGCGCGTCCGCTCGGCGGCTCGCGGCCCAACCAGACCTACGGCTACGGATTGGTGGACGCAGGCGCGGCGACGGCGCGGGCCTCGGGGGCAGCGGGACACCACTGACATACGACAGTCCGCCTTGCTGCGCTCCCCGCCGTTGCTCAGGCGAGCTTCGTGACCGCGATCACCATTCCCGCGATCACGAACACGAAGATCGCAGCCTGGATCCAGATCCAGAAACGTGGCATCGACACCAACGCTAGCGGGTAGGCGCCGATATCGTCCTCGCCATGCCCGAAGGCCTCAGCCCAGCGTTGAGAGCAGTGAGCGACGCGGTGCTTGCGGTCGCTTCGCAACGCTCGGTCGACGAGGTTCTCCAGCACCTGGTCGACTCCGCCCGCGAGCTGGCGGGGGCTCGCTACGCCGCGCTCGGCCTCCCCGACGACGAAGGCGGCTTTCGGCGCTTTCTGGTCGCCGGACTGAGCGACGAACTGGTGGCGAGGATGGGTCCGCTCCCCCGCACCCACGGAATGCTCGGGGCGATGCTGGGAGGGCCCGAGCCCTACCGCGCCGATGACATCCACGAGGACCCGCGTTTCCGCGGCTGGTGGCCGGCGGACCATCCTGATATGCGCTCCTTCCTGGGGGTGCCGATCGTCGCCGAGGGCGAAGTCATCGGGGCGTTCTACCTGACCGAGAAGGAGCAGGCGGGCACCTTCGACGCGTCCGACCAGGAGCTGATCGAACTGCTCGCCGCCCATGCCGCGATTGCGATCACCAACGCGCGCCTGTACGAGCGCAGCCGCGAGCTGTCGATCCTGTCCGAGCGAAACCGCCTCGCGCTGGAGCTGCACGACGTGGTCTCGCAGAAGCTGTTCAGCCTGAACCTCAGCGCGGAGGCCGCGGCGACGCTGATCGAGCGCGATCACCACGGCGCGGGCGTCCAGTTGCAGCGCGTCCGGGAGCTTGCTCGCGAAGCACTCGACGAGCTGCGCTCGCTGATCCTCGGCCTGCGTCCGGCCAGGCTCGAGCACGACGGCCTCGAAGCGGCCCTGCGCGAGGACGTCGGCTTGCTCGAGCGCGTGCACGGCGTCGAGGTGCGACTCGAGGTCAGCGGTCCGATGGAGCGCTCCAGCGCCCGCGACTTCACGGTCCTACGGATCGTTCACGAAGCGCTCCACAACGCGCTCGCGCATGCCCGCGCTGAGCACGTCGTGCTGGCGTTGCGCGATGCGGACGGGCGGCTCGTCGTCGAGGTGATCGACGACGGCATAGGTTTTGATCCTCGCAGCGCCGAGCTGCGCGCCCGCCACCTCGGGCTGACCTCGATGGAGGAGCGAGCCAGCGAGCTCGGGGGCAGGCTGGAGATCCGTTCCGCGCCGGGAGCCGGAAGCACGGTGCGGCTCGAGGTCGCGCATTGAGCACGCGATGATCAGGGTGTTGATCGTCGACGACCACGCGGTCGTACGCGAAGGCCTGCGAGCGTTCCTCGAGCTCCAGGCCGGGCTCGAGGTCGTAGGTGAAGCCGGCGACGGGGAGCACGCCGTCCAGCAGGCGCTGCGCTTAGAGCCGGACGTGATCCTGATGGATCTGATGATGCCCAAGCTCGACGGGATCCACGCGATGAGGGAGCTGCGCGACGTGGCTCCGCGCAGCCGGGTGATCGTGCTCACGAGCTTTCTCGATGATGACCGCCTGCTGCCGGCGATCCAAGCGGGCGCTGCGGGATACCTGCTCAAGAACGTCGAGCCCTCCGAGCTCGCGCGGGCGATTCATGCCGCCCACGACGGCGAGGCGATCCTTGACCCCAGCGTTGCCGCGGCACTGGTTCAGGCCGTCGCGCGTGGCCCCAGCGTCGAGGGGGCGGGCGAGCGCCTGACCCGGCGTGAGCGCGAGGTGCTCGAGCGGATCACGCGGGGACAGTCGAACAAGCGCATCGCTCTCGAGCTCGAAATCTCCGAGCGGACGGTCAAGGCGCACGTCGGCCACCTGCTGGAGAAGCTCGGCGTCTCCGACCGCACGCAGGCGGCGATGCTCGCAGTGAAGAACGGCCTGGTCGAAACCAGGCCGAGGAACTAGAACCAATTGCCGCTGGTAACCGGTACCCCATCGGGCCTAGCTTGGCGTGCATGCCCATCGCGATCATCACCGGCGCCTCGCGCGGCCTCGGCCTCGCGCTGGCCCGCGGCCTCGCCCAGCGCCGGTGGTCACTCGTCCTGGGGGCGCGCCTGGCCCCCGCGCTGGAGCGGGCGGCCGCCGAGCTCGCTGAGCTGACCGAGGTCGTAGCCCTCGCCGGCGACATCGCCGACGCGGCGCATCGCAGCCGGCTCATCGCCGCGGCCGGCGAGCAGGTCAATGCGCTCGTCAACAACGCCAGCGTGCTCGGGCCGAGCCCGCAACCGGGCCTGGAGCGCTACCCGATCGACCAGCTCGAGCGGGTCTACGAGGTGAACGTGCTCGCGCCACTCGCCTTGGCGCAACTGGCGCTGCCCCGGCTGCCCGACGGTGCGTGCCTCGTCAACGTGACCTCCGACGCGGCGGTCGAGCCCTACGAGGGATGGGGAGGGTACGGGTCTTCCAAGGCCGCGCTCGACCAGATATCGGCGATCCTCGCCGCCGAGCAGCCGGCGATCAGGGTGTATGCCGTCGACCCTGGCGAGATGCGCACCCGCATGCACCAGGAGGCGTTCCCCGGAGAGGACATCTCCGACCGTCCGCTTCCGCAGGACAGCGTCCCCGGGCTGATCGCGCTGATCGAAGGCGATCTGCCCAGCGGCCGCTACCGCGCGCGGGATCTGCCCGGTGACGCCGCGGGAGAGAAGCGCGGATGAGTGCGCTGGCCTTCAAGCTTCCCTCAGCGCTCGAGGCCCGTGAGCCACCCGAAGCCAGGGGGCTGGCGCGGGACCAGGTGCGCCTGCTGGTCGCGACGCGATCGGATGGAGGGATCGCGCACGCGAGCTTCCGCGACCTTCCCTCGAAGCTCAGAGCCGGCGATCTGCTGGTACTCAACGTCTCGGGCACGCTGCCGGCGGCCGTTCGGGGAAAGCGAGGTGACGGGACTGCAGTGCGCGTGCATTTCGCCACCCGCGCGCCGTGCCTCGGTCCCGCCTGGCGAGTCGTCGAGCTCCGCAGCCCCGATGGCGCGCGGCCGGGCCCGGGACGAGCCGGCGAACGGGTCGAGCTGCCGGGTGGAGCGACGCTCGAGCTGACCGCATCCTATGCGCCCGGCGGCGCGAGCACCCGTTTGTGGCTGGCGCACTTTCACAGCGGCGAGCCGCTGGAGGACTACCTCGCCTGGCATGGCGAGCCGATCCGGTACGGGTACGCCGGTGACTGGCCGCTCGAGGCTTATCAGACCGTGTACGCAAGCTCCCGCGGCAGCGCCGAGATGCCAAGTGCGGGCCGCCCGTTCACCGCCGAGCTGATCGCCCGGCTGATCGCCGGCGGGGTGCTGGTCGCGCCGATCACGCTGCACACCGGGGTCTCCTCGCCGGAGCGCGATGAACCGCCGTTTCCCGAGTACTACAAGGTGCCCGGAGCGACCGCGAGCCTGGTGCGCGCCGTGCGGCGATCGGGGGGGAGGGTGATCGCCGTCGGCACCACGGTCGTGCGCGCGCTCGAGTCGGCCGCGGGATCGGAGGGGATGATCATGGCGCGAGCGGGTTGGACGAGCCTGGTGATCGAACCCGATCGAGGCCTAAGCGCCGTGGACGGTCTGATCACCGGATGGCACGAGCCCGAGGCATCCCATCTCCAGCTGCTCGAGGCGGCGGCTGGCCAGACGCTGCTCTCGCGGAGCTATCGCGCGGCGCTGCAGTGCGGCTACCTTTGGCACGAGTTCGGCGACAGCCACTTGATCTTGCCGTGAGGGCGGTCGGGAGCCGAGCGTCTCTGGTACGGCGCCGGTGGATTCGGCTTTTGCCCTCACCGGCCCAGCGACGCCGCGGAAGGTTACCGCAGCACCGCCGCGTCGAGGTCGTCCAGCAGCCCGATCGCGCGGGGATCCTGGCCGGGCTCGAGCAGCACGGCCCCGCCCGGCCAGTACGGGTGTGGTGGCTTGGCCCGATGGAGCAGCAGCGGCTCGTACAGCCACGAGCCGGTGTTGGCGATCTTCGGCCGACCCCCCGGCCCCTGCCACTGAAGCACATCCTCGCCCGGGAGCGGCCCCGAGCGATGCACGTGCCCGAACACCACCCAGTCCGCCTCCACGCCAAGCCGGTGCACGACCCGCGCCAGGGCCGGGATGCTCGCCCGGCGCATCTGCGCACCGAGCAGCATCGCCGTGAGCGGCGCGATCCGGCGGTGGAGCAGGCGTCGGCGCACGCGCGGCATCGTTGAGGCGCGCAGAAGCTTCGCCAGGTCGTCGCCCAGCACCGCCAGCGGGCGGGGCAGCCAACGCGACAGCGACGAGAGGGACGGACGCGAGACCCGCTCATAGTCGATCGGCATTGCGCCGTCGCGCGGCAGGCGCCGGAGCAGTCCACGCGCGATCCCGATCGAGGAGTCGGGCAGGAGATGACGGTCGAGGTAGTGGCCGTGGGTGGCCCACACGCGCTCTGAGAGCCAGACGCCCGGGTAGTGGACGCGCACCCGCGCCGGCGCGAGCCACGAAGCCAGGCGCGCGAGTGCGGGCGTGGCATCGCGGCCGATCGCGGTTTCGAGCTTCAGCTCAGCGGCTTGTCCCCGCCTCCACGTGCGCACCAGCGGCGCGTCGTGGTTGCCGGGGACGATGATCACCTCCCGCCCGCTGCCCAGACGCGCCCCGATCGCGCGCATCACCGGCTCGGCGATGCGCATCGCCTGCTCGGCCCGTCCTTCCATCAGCTCGACGCTGTCGCCCAGCAGGACCAACCGTTGAATGTCCTTGAGGGCGGCGAGCAGGTGCTCGAGCGGCTCGGGACGCCTGAGCACGTCGTGGCGCAGCCGCGCCCCGAGATGGAGATCGGAAATCACGAGCGTGCGCACGGACGCTCCTGATCTGAGATCACGAACGTGCGCACGGCGATCCAACGGGAGCTCGCGGGACAGGCGCGGGTGCACGCGAGGTTGCACCGCGGGAAGACGCCGTGCGTGCCTTCGCATCCGGGGCTCCGGCGCCCCAACAGCTGGGCCGGCGTGCGCACCGGCTCGGGCAGCTCGCTCCAGCGCCGGCGCAACGCGTCCTCGATCTCCGCCGCAACCGGCCGCGTTGCTGCGGCCAGCGCCCGCAGCGCAGTGGCGGCCTGCTTGATCGGGGTGCTCATAGGTCAACCCTTGCGCTGCGGCCTGAATCGGGTCGTGTGGCCGACCGCCGCCGGGTTCCGGCGAGCTTGATCCTGCCCATGGGGCCGGTCACGTATCGTGGCGCCAGTAGATGGGCCGAGCGATCCAATGACCCGCATCGCCGCATTCGGCGGGCCCTACGCGAACCCGTTCGCCCTGCGAGCGATGCTCGCCGACGCTCGGCGCCGCGGGTGCGAGCGCAGCTTTTGCCTCGGTGACCTCGGCGGCTTTGGCGCCGAGTGCGACGCGATCTGGCCCCTGCTGCAGGAGGCGGAGGTGGAGTGCATCGCCGGAAACTATGACGTGGCGATCGGCCGAGGCGATCCGGACTGCGGATGCGGGTACGCCGACCAGCGCGACAATCACTACGCGCAGGTGATCTACGACTACACGCTGAGCGTGACCGGGCACGCTTTCGCAGGGTGGATGCGCAGGCTGGAGCGCGAGCGGCGCGAGTCGGTCGGCGGCGTGGATGTCCACATGGTCCACGGCTCCCCGCTGGCGATCAACGACTTCCTGTGGGAGTCGCTGGACGACGACGAGCTGCGCGTGCGGATCGAGCACAGCGGCGCCGAGGTGCTCCTGTGCACGCACACGGGCATCCCGTGGCAACGGGAAGTCGGCGGGACGCTGGTCGTGAACGTCGGCGCCGTGGGCCGGCCGGCGAATGACGGGCGGCGTGAGACCTGGTACGCCGTGCTCGATCTCGAGCCCGGCGGGACCCACGCCGAGCTCGTCCCGGTCGCCTACGACTGGCGCGCGCAAGCCGCCTCGATGCGCGCCGCGGGCCTGCCCGATGCGTTCGTGGAGACGATCGAGACCGGATGGGGGACCACGTGTTTGGAGGTCGTGCCCCCGCGCGAGCGCGCGCGGGGGCGGTTTCACGTCTACCGGGAGGATCGGGAGGCGATCCAAGGCGAGGGTGGCTGGGCGGCGCAAGGCGCCGGCTGGGCGAGCAGTCCCGCGCTGGCCGACGATCACCGGCATGTGGTCGAGCTGTTCGGCACGGCTGCATTTCCTCCGCGGCTGTGGGTTTACACGAATTTCCACTGCAACCTCGCGTGCGGCTACTGCGTGGTCGCATCATCGCCGCGCGCTCGGCGGCGTTCGCTGGGACTGGAGCGCTTTCGCGCGCTCGTCGACGAAGCCGTCGAGGAGGGCTTTCGCGAGCTCTACCTGACCGGCGGCGAGCCGTTCCTGGAGCCCGACATCGTCGCGATGCTCGAATACGCAGGCGAACGCTTGGCCACCGTCGTGCTCACCAACGCGATGCTGTTCACCGGGCGCCGCGAGCGTGAGCTGGCCCAGCTTGCGGGCCGCCTTCAGGCGCTGGCGATGCGCCGCGCCGACGGCCTCCCGGACGATGATCGTGGGCTGGTGATCCAGACCTCGCTCGACGGTGCCCGCGAGCAGACGCACGACGCCTGGCGCGGCTCGGGATCGTTTGCGCGCGCGATCGCGGGGATCGCCTACGTCCGGGATCTGGGACTGCCGCTGCGGGTTGCGATGACCGAGACTCCCGCGAACCGTGAGGAAGTCTCCGAGCTGCGCTCGCTGCTGGCCGGATTTGGCGTCACCGGCGAGGACTTCGCGGTGCGTCCGCTGGTGCGCCGCGGGTTCGCGGCAGCAGAGCCGAGCGCGCTCGAGGTGGGTGAGGAAATGATCGCCCCCGAGCTGACGGTGAGCGCCGAGGGCGTCCACTGGCATCCGATCGGCGGCGACGTGAATACCAGCCCCGACATGCTGATCGCCGCGGGAGACCTCCCCCTGGCGCAGGCGAAGCAGCTGATCACCGAGCGCTTCCTGGCGCTGCGTCAGGCCGACGGCACGCTCCCCGCAGCGTTCCGATGCGCGGTTTGACCGAGGGGCGGCGTGGCGGCGGCGCTCGCCGATGAGTGCGCCGAGGCGTCCGCTGGTCTCGATCGTGATCCCGGTCCTCAACGAGGCCGCGACGTTACCGTCGCTGCTCGATCGGCTCGCAGAGCTGGAGGGGAGCTTCGAGCTGATCGTCGTCGACGGAGACTCGATCGACGCTACAGCGGATCAGGCCGCCGCGCACCCGGTCCGCCCCAGCGTGGTTCACAGTCACCGAGGGCGGGCGCGTCAGATGAACGCCGGGGCGCGAGCCGCGCGCGGACACGCGCTGCTGTTCCTCCACGCCGACACCCGCCTGCCGCTGAATGCCTATGCCACCCTGGCGAGCGCCCTCGAAGACCCCACCGTGATCGGAGGCAACTTCAGGCTCCGCTTCGATGGGGCCGATCGGTTCTCGCGCCTGCTCAGCGCCTGGTACGCGCTGCAGCGCCGGGCGGGCATCTACTATGGCGACTCCGCGATCTGGCTGCGGGCCAGCGCGTTTGAGCGGCTCGGCGGCTTTAAGCCGCTGGCGATCATGGAGGACTACGACCTCGTTTGCGGGCTCGAGCGGGCTGGGACCACGGTCTGCCTGCCCGGTCCGGTGCTCACATCCGCGCGACGCTGGCAACGCCTCGGGCTGACCCGGACGATCGCGTCGTGGATCCTGATCCGCTGGCTGTTCATCGCTGGGGCATCTCCTGCCCGCTTGGCGCGCCTGTACCCGCATGTCCGCTGACGCTCTCTCGGCGGAGCTCGGAGAGTCGCCTTTGTGGCTCGAACGAAGCCCTCGACGCGCCTACGGCGCCGGCCGCGTGGCGTGCACTGTGGTGGCGAACTGCTGCTCGTAGCCCTCCAGGAACTTCAGCCATAGCTCGCTGCGGGTGGGAAACGGCGCGATTGCGTGCGCGAGCGTCGCCAGGGGGACCTCGCCGACCACCGCGATCGTCGCCGCTTGGAGGAACTCGGCGATGTCCGGGCCTACGAAGGTGGCTCCGACGAGCACCTTGCGCTGCAGATCGACCACGAACCGGGTCGTGCCGGTTGCCCCGCGCCCGTGGAAGCTGGCACCGGCGTTCGCCCCCGTCGGCAGGTCGATGGCTGCCGCGTCGATCCCGGCCTCACGCGCGGCGGTGAGCGTCAGGCCGACGGCCGCGATCTGGGGATCGGTGAAGATCACCCGCGGCGCGTTGGCTCTGTCAGACCTCGCCGCTCCGTTCTCGCCGAGGATGCTATCGGCGGCGATCCGCGCCTGGTACTTGCCCGAGTGGGTCAGCAGCGAGCGGCCGTTGACGTCGCCGATTGCGTACAGCCACGGGAGTCCGGGCACCCGAAGGTGGTCGTCGACTTCGATAAAGCCGCCTGCCTCTATTCCGGCGCTCTCCAGCCCAAGGTCCCTGGTCAGCGGGTCGCGGCCGATCGCCACCAGCAGCCGGTCGCCGGCAACCTGATCACCGTCGGCGAACGTGACGGTGATCTCGTCGCCCGCGCGCGTCACCGCACTCGCGCGAACGCCGGTGCGCACCTGCACCCCCAACTGCTCGAGCGCGTCGCGCAGCTCGCCGGCGGCGAACGGCTCCTCGCGCGGCAGTAGGCGCGCGAGCGCCTCGATGATGGTCACGCTCGACCCCAGCGACGCCCACGCCTGGGCCATCTCGACCCCGACGACGCCGCCGCCGAGGACGAGCAGCCGCGCGGGAACCTCCCGCGCGGTCGTGATCTCGCGGTTGGACCAGGCGCCAACCTCAGCCAGCCCCGGGATCGGCGGCATCAGTGCGCCGCTGCCGACTGCGATCACGACGGCCTCGCGCGCGATCAGCACCTCGCCGCCAACCCTGACCCGCCGCTCTCCTTCCAGGCGCGCGTGGCCGCGGACGAGCTCGATCTGACGTTCTGCCAGCCACGGCAGCGTGTGCTGGTCATCCAGGCCGTGGATGACCTCATCTCGGCGGTCCAAGACCTTTCGCGCGTCGAGATCGCCAGTCAAAGCCTCGGCGGCGCCCGGGACCCGCTCGGTCTCACGCAGCGCCTCGGCGGGACGAAGCAGTGCCTTGGAGGGCATGCAGGCATAGAACGAGCACTCGCCGCCCACGAGCTCTCGCTCGACGATCGCCACCTTTCTGGCGCCCCGTTCTGAGAGCCGGGCCGCCGCGACTTCCCCCGCCGGACCGGCGCCGACCACGATCACATCGAATTCTCGTTCCACGTCAGTTCGCTCCGAGGGTCTTGAATGTCCGGACCTTCCGCCCCGACCGCGCGGGGGATCGTCCGCTGGCCCGGGATGATCGCGCAAGCTGCGATCCTGGTTGGGATGATCGCGCAAACTGCGAGCGTGGTTGGGATGGTCGCGACCATCTCAGGCGACCCGGCCAGCGGCGTCGGCGTGCTCGCCGCGGTAGCGGCCGGGGCGGTGTCGTTCTTGTCACCGTGCGTGCTGCCGCTGGTGCCGGGCTATCTGTCCGCCGTGATCGGCGTCGCTCCAGCCGAGCTGGGACGCTCCGGGGTCCGGCGGGTGCTGCCGCCGAGCCTGCTGTTCGTCGCCAGCTTCTCGCTGATCTTCGTGCTGCTCGGCGTCGGCGCGACGCTGCTGGGCTCGAGCTTTACGACCCACCGCCAGGCCCTCGACAAGGTCGCCGCCGCGCTGATCATCGTTCTCGGCGCGTTCTTCCTCGCCAGCCTGTTCGTGGTGCGTTTGAACCGCGAGTGGCACGTAGAGGCACTGCTGCAGCGCGCCGGTCGCGGCGGCCCGCTCGTTGCCGGCGCGGCGTTCGCGGTCGCCTGGACACCCTGCGTCGGGCCGACGCTGGGGGCAATTCTCTCCGCCGCCGCGCTCTCGGACTCGGCGCTGCACGGGGCGGTGCTGATGGCGTTCTACTCGGCGGGCCTGGCGATCCCGTTCCTCGCCACCGCGCTGGCGTTCGAGCGGATGACCTCGCTGTTCGCCGCGGTCAAACGCCACTACCGGATCGTGATCGGGGCCGGCGGCGTCGTGCTGATCGCGATGGGAGTCCTGATCTGGTCCGGCGAGCTGTTCCAGCTCAACGTCCAGGCCCAACGCGCCCTGAACAGCCTCGGGATCAACTTCTTCAGTATCTGAGCTCGGATCGGCGCGGGCGGGGAACGCTTCGAGCTGCCGCCGAGTTTGGATTTGGGCCCAATGAGGGTCGAGCACCCGCGTTCGACGCCGCGATGCGACTCGCGTTCGCGAGTGACGGGGGGCGCGGCTGTGCGGGTGCGGTACTGAAGCAGGACCAGATCGATGGCGGGCCGAGCTTCAGACCGCTGGCGGCGGCGATCCGGAATCGCAGCGGCACAGCTCGCGCGGCTCGGTTCGCGACCATGACGGTGAGACGTTCCTGGCGGTGGGCGAGCGCGACCTCGTGCTCGGCGCGCTGCAGCGCGCTCATCCGGGCCAACGCCCGGTCCTGTTCCCTCGCCCTACGGCGGCGCCGCCTGGTCGGTGATCTCAGCTCGCCGTCGCAGCACCCAGGCGGCTGGTGTGTGGGCTGCCCTCAGCGAGCGCGGAGGCCTGGGCAAACACGACGAGGTACCCGTCCAGATCGCGAATCCAGATCTCGTGATGGTGAGCGTTCGGGTTGAGGTGCACGTCGGCCACGATCTGGGCGTCGGCGTCCCGGATCCGCCCCACGACGGCATCGAAGTCATCGGCCTCGAACCAGATCGCCACCCCGTTGCCGATCGGCTGCTCGGGGTCTCCGATAGTGCCGTGGTGGTGCGCTGTCTCGAGCCGATGTAGCTGCAGGACCAGCTCGCCGTCGACGAGCAGCTGTTCGTACTCGGGGCCACCATGACCGCTGGTGGCACCTAGCATCCGCTGATACCAGCGACTGGCGCGCTCGACGTCGGCCACGGAGATCAGCGGTTGCGGGCGGATAGACGGAACGGCTCGCTGGACCACTCTGCGCACGTTACCGGGCGAGCACGGTGACCCGTGCGCGCGGGCGGCCGACGAGGTACGCAGCCAAGCGCGCCGCGACGGTACGCCTGACCGCACGACGCGCGGCAGTCCAAGCGGTCGTCCCACATCGCCCACCGGGCTTTAGCGGCCCAGGCGCACGCCGAGGAACAGGCTGCGACTGCTCCCCTTGCTCATGGGGGAAAAGCCCAGACGCTCGTAAAGCCGGATCGCTCCGTGGTTGTCTTCATTGGTGTCGAGTTCGACGCGGCGGGAGCCGTGCTCGCGGGCGCGCTCTAGCGCACGCTCAACCAGCGCTCTCGCCAGGCCCCGACGCCGAACCTCGCGAAGCACGAACAGGTCTTCGAGCCAGCAGTCTTCGGCGGCTGTCCAAACACTGTGGCGAAAGCGCAGCTGGCAGATGCCGGCCGGCAGCGCATCCTTGTCAGAAGCGGCGAGCAAGAATTCCGTGTCCGGACCGTCGATCAGTTGCCCAACGGATGTGATGAACGAATCGGCAGGCGGCCAGGAATGGCCCAGATGGTTGCGGAACTCGACCAGCAGGCGGGCTACATCCTCAACCTCTTCGGGAGACGCAAGCCAGACGGCGCTCACGCCTCCCCGCCGCGAAAGGGATTCTCGATGCGCCCGCGGATCACCGGCGAGGTCAGTTCGGTTCTCATGAGCTCCACGCTGGCGTTACGCCGGCCAGAAGCGGATCGAGATGGTACAGCTCCTTACGGCCATGATTGGCCGCGCGTGCGCCCCGATTTTGCGGTTTGTGATCACAATCTCGCGCTCGGGAGGATGGGATGGCTTGCTGCTCGGTCGGTTTCCGCAATCAAGCGGGCGGCGGCCCACCCGGCCGGTGACGGTAGCGATACGCTGGGCGGCATGCCTTCCGCACCGCTCACCGGCAGCTGCGGGTGTGGCGCGATCCGCTTCGATATCTCCGAGCCGCTGGTCGGTGCGGCCTACTGCCACTGCACCCGCTGCCAGAAGCGGACCGGTACGGCAGTCCAGGCCTCCGCCATGGTCGCGCCCGGATCGCTCACCGTCAGCGTGGGCGAGGATCGTCTGCGCGATTGGAGGCCGCCCGGCGGACTCGCCAAGACCTTCTGCGAGGAATGCGGCTCGCACCTCTTCGGTCGCGACCCGGCCAGCGGCGAGATCACGATCGTCCGCCTGGCGGCGATCGACGGCGACCCGGGCGTGCGACCGGCGGCACACCAGTTCGTCGCCTACGCCGCGCCCTGGGAGGACATCCCGGACGATGGCCTGCCCCGATTCGACGAGCGCCTTCCGCCCAAAGCTAGGACGCCGTAGACCCCGGCTCCTACGAGCACGCGATCCTTTCCCGCGAGTCAAGAGTTACGGGCTCACGAACACGGCGATCTTCTCGCTTGTGCCCGGCGCGAATGGATAATCGCTTTGGCTCGCGGTACTTGCCCAGAACTGGTAAGACGCCGAGCCATAGCCGTGTAGGAACGTGAACCGGGTGACGAATCGGCCGTCGGCTCCGGTGTATACGTGGCCGATCTTCGAGGAACCGCTGGGATAGCTCGCTCGGAACACGACGAGCTCTCCCCCCGCCGGGATGTATCCGCTGTGCAGCCTCCCGCTGACCGACACGGTCGCGCCCCAGTGCGTGTGGCGCGGCGCGACATCGAGACTCACCGACGCAGGGACGATCACGCCCAGCTGGGCGGAGGCCGAGCGCTCGGTGAGCCTGCCGCCGCCGTATAGCGCCCTTACGCGGCGCGAGGGGCCCGCCGGAAGCCGGGTGCTCCAGTCCCCGTTCGCCGTGGTCCTCGCCACGGCCGCCGGGGTGAACTGCCCGTGCCCGTTGTCCGGGGCGGTGAGCAGCTGCACGGTCTGCCCGGCGAGCGGCGTCCCGTTGTTGGCGAGCAGGACGCCGCTGACGGTCGTCGTGTGGCCGTAGGCCACGAGCTGGGTGGTCCTCGTGGCCTGGTGAGGGGTGGCGATCACGGGGACCCGCTTGTAGTGCTTGACGCGAACGTGACGGCCATGCCGGGTGACGGTCACGAGCATCGGGACACGCTTGACCTCGATCCGCCCGCGGCAGCGCGTCACCCGCACCAGCGTGGTGTGTCCGGGACCGTGGACGCGCACGAGCTTGTGATGGCGGCGGACGCTCATCGTGCGGCCGGGGACCTCCACAGGCGCGCGTACCGTGCCACAGCGCAGAGCACCGACGATCCGGCCGAACCCGACGGCGAGCAGGGTCGGCCGGCGGATGCTGATCCTATGGCCAGCGGGCAGCGAGACCGCCACCGCGCCAGAGGCGTCCCGTGCGTTGTTCGCCGTCGAGCAGTGCACGTTGTGCACTCCGATCCCGGACACTGCGATCCGCGCGCTCGTCCCGGCGTAGGACTTCAGTTGCCCGTCGACGGTGCACGTGATCCGCGCTATCCCGGACGGGCCCGCCGTCGCCGTCACCCTCAGGTGCTGGGTGCCGGCATTCGACGGCGCGTCGCTCGGGCCCGTGAGCGCCACCGTCGGTGGCTGATTGTCGAAGTCCACCGCTTTCGTGTAGGGCGCATCCGATGTCGCCAGCTGCGCCGCATCGCGCCCGCGCAGCGCCAGCGCGTTGGCGCCGTTCGCATATTTGGTGGTGTGAACTGTCGTCTGAAGACCAGTCGCAGCGCATTGGTGCCAGAGCGTGCGGTTTGCCCGGAACCGCTGGGTGCTGACCGTTTGCCCGTCGATTCTGGCCGAGAGCGCACACACGCCTGAGGGGGAGTCCCCGGTAAACGAGAGCGGCCAGTCACCGCGCACCCACCCCGACGCCGCCCACAAGCCCCCGCCGGCGGTCAGGTACGGCCCGCTCGTATCCCGGACCTGCAGGACGATGTCCTTGACCCCGAGCTGGACCACGCCGCGCTGCCCACGGCACGGGCTCCCGTCGCACGTCAACCTGAAGCCCAGGTAGCTCGAGCCGAGCCCCGAGACGGCGTAGACCGCGCTTTGCACGCGGCGGTTGGCGATCGGCTGGCTGCCCCCGGCCCAGTAGAACCCCCCGCGGTAGAACCCGTCAGCGCCGGCATTCACCCCGAACTCGTCGAGCTGGTGGGGCGGAACGAAGAACGCGTCGATCTGCAGTCCCGGAGGGGCGCTCGCCTGCCATTGCGCGCTCTGACCGTGCCCAACGACGTTCCCCGTAGCACGGAGCCGCAGCCCGCGACGGCGTCCGCACCAGTCGGAGGGGTTGATCCCGAACACGCCGCGGGCGGCAAATACGTGATTGACGCTGCCCGCATCCGCCGGCCCGCAGGAGTGCACCCGCTCGTCCGCCGTCGCGGTCCCACAGCTCCGCCGACCAGCGCAGCGAATAGCGCGATGCTCGCCGCCGCGCTCGCAGCCCTACCGGCATTCGGCAGCACCAGATGGGCGAGGACGTCGCTGCGTCGTGGGTGTGGCAATCGTGCCGTTCTCCGCTCCCTTCCCCTCGGTTCGGATCGCAGCACAGGCTAAGGCCTAGAGCGCCAGAGACTCGCTCTTCGACGATGGAGGAGATCGAGGCCAGGGGCTGAGGTGCTGAAAGTGCACGTTCCGATCGGACGGCCATCGTCCGCTTCAGCCCTCCTGCTCCCGTTTGACGCCGGCGATGGGACCGCCACTGAGCTCAGCCGGCGAGCCGGACGAGCTCGGTCCGGCTCTCTACCCCAAGCTTGCCCATCGCGTGGGAGAGGTGGGACTCCACGGCCCGTGTAGCGAGTACGAGTCGCCCGGCGATCAGACGATTGGACAGGCCGTCGCCGGCCAGCGCGACGATCTCGCGCTCTCCTCTTGTCAGCACGAATCGTGCGGACACGGGCGCGTACGGCTACGGGCAGGACATGACCTTCACGGCGCCGGCGGTCCTCGCCGGTGCCCACCACCGGGATCGCGCGCCCGTTCGGATCGCATGACTCCGCCCTCTTCTTCGGGCAGGTCGACCCCGGGGGCGCGGGCACCACCTACACTTCCAGTCCACTACCGGTTGGTGGCAACGAGCTCCGCCGGTACGAGCTACGGGGCCTACCGCCCGTTCAACGCCAGCCCGCCCGCCCGCAGCGACCGCGCACCTGCTACCCGAGGTCGTGACCCCGCTGTTGCCCACCTCCGCCACGGTGAAGGTGAGCTTCACCAACCCGGGTAACGAGCTTGACACCTACAGCTATGAGCCGGTGATCGTGTCGGTGACATCGGCGAGCCCGCCGGTGGACAGGTTGTGCGGTGCGCTGGACTGGGGATGCGGGAACGACGGCTCGGGGCTGTATCCGGGATGGGCGACCGCGTCACGTCGAGCTCGATGCTTTGCGCCGAACGACTCTCGACGTCGCAGGCACGGAGCGAGCTACCTGCACCGTAGGAGCACGTCATCCTGTGGGCATGCGGCGGCGACGATGGCGGCTGGCAGGCCAGAACGAGCAGGGTGAGTCCGTGCGAGAAGGCGCGACGCGAGGGTCCAGCGGAGCAGATCCGGTCCGCTCGGGCGGGCTCGGGCACCGCCTTCTCGCCCGCCGGCTGATCGGCCGAGTCAGCACGGCAGTGTGGGTGCTTCTGGTAATCGCCCTCGCACTCCGACTCGCGACGGTCGCCCTTACGCTCAAGACGCCGATCACTCTCGATCCAAGGAATTTCAGCGACACCGCAGCATCGATCGCGCAGGGTCACGGCTATCCACCCAGCAACCGGGGCCCCGACGGTGGGGCAAGCGCCTTCCGGCCGCCCGGCTACCCAGTAGTCCTCGCGGCCGTCTACGCGCTCGCCGACCACGCGACGCCCTCCCTCGGGCGTTTGGTGGGAGCGTTCCTCGGGACGCTCTCGGTCGCGCTCATCGGACTGGTCGCCCTGCGGCTGTGGGGCAAGCGGGTGGGAGTGCTGGCCCTGGGGATCGCTGCGGTCGCCCCGCCGCTCGTGATCTTCAGTACATCCTTAATCTCGGAAGCGCTGTTCGTTCCCCTTGTCCTGGCGGCCGTCCTGACCGCGCTCGAAGCTCGCTCTGGGCAGCGGCGATACCGGTGGGCGACCGTGACGGGCATTCTGGTGGGCCTCGCGTCGCTGACCCGTACCAACGGATTGCTGTTGCTACTTCCGTTCGCCCTGGCGTTCGCGCCGACGCCACCGCGGCGCCGGTTGAGCGCGTGGACTCCTATCGCGGTCGTGATCCTCGCCACGTGTCTGACGATCGCTCCCTGGACGGTCCGCAACTGGACCGTCTTCCATGCCTTCATTCCCGTCTCCGACGAAAGCGGCTACACGCTAGCGGGAACCTACAACCAAGTGTCACGCGCGGAGAGACAACTTCCGGCGGTCTGGATCGAAGCCGAACACGGTGCCTCGCCCGAATATGCGCGTATCCTGCGCAAAGCCAGAATCGGGCGGTGGAACGAGCTCACCTACGGGAACCATCTTCAGGCCGCCGCTCTAGCCGACATCGAGGGTGATCCGGCGTACGTTCTCAAGGTCGGATTCTGGAACGCCGTCCGCATGTTCAACGTCGGCGAGCTTCCCTATGCGGTGAGCAATCTCGCCAACACCGGTATTCCTCTCGCGCCGGCCGTGATTGAGATGGCCAGTTCGCCTTTGCTCTTGGTGCTGGCGCTCGGGGGTGTCTTCAGCCGGCGGAGGCGACACGCGCCGAAGTGGCTGTGGCTCATCCCGGCGTGTCTGTTCACGACGGTCTTCGTCACCCCGTTCCTCCGCTTCCGCTCGCCGATCGATCCGTTCCTCGTGATGCTCGTGGCATTGCTGCTCGCGGACTTGGTCGAGACCCTCACGCTCTGGGTGAACCTGACGACGTCGTTGGAGAGTACTCCGGCTAGCTGAGCGGGTGATCGACGTTGTCGGCAGCGCGCTGGACGGCTCCGGCCATTCCGCCAGTGTCCGAACAGTCAAGGCCGATCGAGGTGATCGGCCGCATCGAAATTCGTCGCCGGTCGGCTACAGGGCGGGCTGTGTAGCGAGCGGCACCTCTCGGCGCTCAGCCAGAGATCAAAAGCTCTGATCTGGCGAGGGAAAGTCCCGAGCAACCAACCGTGGAGTGGGATTCCGAGCTCACCGACGAACGCGGTGAACGTCGCAAGTCCAGTTATGCGGGACACGAACCCGGCAATCGGCCGTAAGAGCAGCAGGGGGCCGTGGCGGTGGCCGCGCCACGGTGCCATCTGGGCGGATCGCGATCCGGCGTCGTTTCGGACGCTGTTCGTAGCGGACGAGTGCGAGCAGACCCGTTCGGGCACGGATCGAGGCGGCGTTGTTCGGTTCGTGGCGCGTTGTGTCCAGCCGTTCGCGTTCTGTCGCCACATCCGAGCGACCGCTCGCCGAGAGGGTCCTCCCGCCCCGAAGGTCGTCTGGGCTCGCTGACGCTTTGGACGACCGGCAGTCGCGGGCGGTCAGACTAGAACCCAGAACGTCCGACTAGTTGCCGCTTGAGCGTGACCACGAGCTCCGGCTCCGGTCTGGAACGGACGGCCTCGATGATCAGGCCAAGCCGCCGGCCGTCGATGTGAAGCCGGCCCAGCTGGTTATCGAAGGTCGGTGCCTGGACCACTTGCCAACGCGCTTCAGGATCCCGGACACCGGCGGCAAGAGCCAGCCGTCGGGCCAGCCAACCGATGATCCGCGATCGCCGCACGATCGTGAGTATCCGCCGCTCGCGCTTGGCCAGTTGATGTCGAAATGGCGAGCACACGGCCTGATAGACCGCACTGTGGACCTGGCTCGAGCGCCTGAAGCCGACCGACTCGAGGTACGCCTGGTGCACATCACCACCCAGCAACACGATTGAGGCTGGTGGAGTCCCGCGGTGCCCTGACCCCACCTGCATGATGAGGTCGATCATCCGGTGAAACGAGCTCTGGAACGCCGCCCAGTGCTCGAGGTCGATGCCCCGTCGCAGCTTCTCGGAGAGTCGCGCCGCAGTTTTCCCCCAGCTGCCTTGACACACCGCCTCGTTCCACGCCTCCACGTAGTGGAGCGTTGGTGCCAGGAGTACCGGCAAGGTATTTGCGATCAGGACGTGGTCAAACTCGCCGGTCAGCTCCTCCTCCACCCAGCGCCACTCATTCTCGTCCAGTATCTCCCGGCGGCCGCCGGTGAGCACCCGCCCCTCGCGTCCATCGATCACGACCAGCCGCGTGCCGGCGAGCTGCCGGGAGAAGCTCCACAGGCTCCCGCCACCCTCGCGTTCGGCCGCGATCGCGAACTCACGCAAGAGCGGCGCCGCGTCCTCGGCCGCGAGCACCTGCGTGTAAAGCGAGTCTCGCTCGAGTTGGGCCGGCGAGAGGTTGCCGAGATGCTGATAGATCCAATACGTGGCAAGCGCGCCGACGATCCGGTCCCCCCACCACGGGGTGGCCCGCGTCTCCTCGACCCAGGATTCCGAGATGTTCCAGTCATCGCGCACGTCGTGATCGTCGAAGATCATCGCCGTCGGAATCGTCGAGAGCAGCCACCGCAGCGCAGGTGGCGACCATGCCTCCCGGTAAAGCCAGGTGTACTCCTGGAAGTCGAGTACCTCCTCGCCGGGCTCGACGCTGACGTCACGACGCGCGCGGATCAACGCCTGCGTTTGCGGCGAGACCTCGTCTGCGTACACCTGATCGCCGATCAAGAGCAGAAGGCGCGGCCACGCATGCGGATCCTGATCTTCGAGTCGAAGGGCGAGGGCGTGGAGCGCGTCGAGACCGAGGCCTTCAGCATCCTCGTCCGGGCCAAGCGTATGAGGGGGCTCGTGGGGCGCGGTGACGCGGCAGGACCCGAAAGCGATCTCCAGCGGACCCTCGGTCGGCAGTGTCTGGATCCGACTCGGCGGCAAGGCCGACCCCGGCCGGGGCCAGACGAGCTTGCCGTCCAGTCGCACGTCGTATTCGATGCTGGCGTCCGGCATCAAGCCCCGGACGATCACTATCGCGTAATGCTGGCCGCCGACCCGGAACGTGGATTCCCGATGGCCGAGAACCTCCACCTCGCAGTGAGCGTCGGCCTCGACCCAGATTGTGGCTTCGTCGGTGCCGACGTAGCGGAGCATCGGCCCCAAGACGAGCTTAGCCATCGGTTAGATGCCCCTACCGTGCCGGTCGATCCACGGTCTCCTCACAGGGACGGCAGCGTAGCTCAGGCGACCACGAGGCGAGCGCTCTCGGAAGCCGACTGGTGTTCTGATTAAAGATCACCGCCCGGCGTTTTCGTCCGCGTGAACACCGGCTGCGCCTGTGCTTCCGTGGGCGAGGCTGCTGATCGAGCCGGGGAAGCATCCTTTCGACTGCGGTGGCCCTTGGGCCCTTGTCAGCGCCGTCGCCGAGAACAACCAGGACGAGGGGCCGCTACTCGGGTTTGCTCTCGCGCATTCCCCTGACCGCCGTGGCGATGCCTTCTGCGTCCAGGACGTCGGCCATCACCCCGATCTGGTCCTCCCAGACCTCGGGGTCGACGTG
>JBPCRJ010000019.1:0-2716 GCA_050996975.1 Solirubrobacteraceae bacterium
GCCCTAGACTCGAGGGCAAAATACGGCCCGCGGCCTGCTTGTCAAGGACAGGCTCGCCGATCTCGCCAATCGCCGCCGGCTGCGCTACGCGCAAACCCAGGCACGACCCACGGCCGAAGCTGCTTGACCTTAGAACAAAACAGGAACATAAGCATGGATCCGAGGAGTGGCCCCATGTTCCGCAGCTTTGTCGAAGACACTCTCGAACTCGCTTTCCTCGGCGCGTTCATCACGATGATCGCGCTTGTGGCGAAGGCCATGGGGGCCTGAGCGCCTGTGGACCGCGGCGACTTGGCGGTCGATCTTCCGGGCGTGAGCCGGCACAATCCGGGCTCGACCAGAGAGGCGAATGGCATGCAGCGCGACGTCGGCTTCGTTCATCTGCACGTGCACTCCTCGTTTTCGCTGCGGGAAGGGGCCTTGCCGATCGCCAAGCTTGCCAAGCTCGCCGTCGCCGACAGCATGCCGACGCTGGCCATCACCGACACCAACAACCTGTTCGGCGCTCTCGAGTTTTCCGAAAAGCTCGCCAAGGAGGGCGTGCAGCCGATCATCGGCCTGCAGATCACGGTCGATTTCGGCGACGGCGCCGTGCCGCACGGACGCGTCGGCGAGACGGCGGCCGGCCGCGGCAACCTGGTGCTGCTGGGAGCGACCGCGGCGGGCTATGCCAATCTCATGCGCATTGCCTCATGGGCCTATCTCGACCCGGCCGCGGGCGAATCTCCCCATGTCGGACTGGCGCGCCTGCGCAGTGCGGCCGCCGGACTGAGCGTGCTCACCGGCGGCCCGGGCGGCCCGCTCGACCGCGCTTTCGCCGCCGACCGGCCGGAGATGGCGGCGCGCCGGTTCTCCGATCTCGCCGCCATCTTCGGCGACGAGATCCACGTCGAGCTGCAGCGCCATGGGCTGGACGACGAACGGCTCGTCGAGCCGTACCTGCTCGATCTCGCCTTCAGCAAGGGTCTGCCGATCGTCGCCACGAACGAGCCTTTCTTCGCCGGGCTCGCCGATCACGAGGCGCACGATGCCCTGCTCTGCATCGCCGAGGGGACGGTCGTCGCCGCGCCGAATCGGCGCCAGCTCACACCCGAACATCGCATGAAGAGCCGCGCCGAAATGGTCGCGCTGTTCGCCGACCTGCCCGAGGCGACGGCGACGAGCGTCGAGATCGCGCGCCGCTGTTCCTACCGGCCGCTGCTGCAAAGGCCGATTCTGCCGCGCTTTACCGCCTTGCACGGTGGCGCGGTGGACGAGGTGGCGGAGTTGCGCGCCCAGGCGATCGCCGGGCTGGAGCGGCGGCTCGCCGCACACGGCGCCGCGCCAGGGGTATCGCAGGCGGAGTACCGCGACCGGCTCGCCTTCGAGATAGATGTCATCGTCAAGATGCAGTTCCCGGGCTACTTTCTCATCGTCGCCGATTTCATCAAATGGGCCAAGGAGCAGGGCATCCCGGTCGGCCCCGGCCGCGGCTCCGGCGCGGGCTCGCTCGTCGCCTACTCGCTCACCATCACCGACCTCGATCCGATCCGCTTCGGGCTCCTGTTCGAGCGCTTCCTCAACCCCGAGCGTGTATCGAGGCCGGATTTTGACATCGACTTCTGCCAGAACCGCCGCGACGGGGTCATCGCCTATGTCCGCCGGCGTTACGGCGCCGATCGCGTGGCGCAGATCATCACCTTCGGCTCGTTTCTCGCTCGCGGCGTCATGCGCAACATCGGGCGCGTCCTCGAGATGCCGCTCGGGCAAGTCGACAAGCTCGCCAAGCTGGTGCCGCAGAATCCGGCCAATCCGGTGACGCTGGCGCAGGCGATCGCCGGCGAGCCGCGGCTGCAGGAGGCGGCCGAAGCCGATCCGCGAGTCGCGCGGATGCTGGAGATCGCCCAGGCGATCGAGGGCCTGTATTCCAACGCCTCGACCCATGCCGCGGGCATCGTCATCGGCGACCGGCCGCTTGCCGAGCTCGTACCGCTGTATCGCGACCACAAGTCGGACATGCCGGCAACCCAGTTCAACATGAAGTGGGTCGAGCCGGCGGGACTGGTGAAATTCGACTTCCTCGGGCTGAAGACGCTCACCGTGCTCGCAACAACCGTCAGGCTACTCGAACAGCGGGGCATCCGCGTCGATCGGGCTTCGATTCCGATCGACGACGCCAGAACCTACGAGAGCCTCGGGCGCGGCGAGACCGTCGGCGTGTTCCAGGTGGAAAGCGGCGGCATGCGCAAGGCGCTGGTCGAAATGCGCGCCGACCGGTTCGAGGACCTGATCGCGCTGGTCGCGCTTTACCGGCCCGGGCCGATGGCGAATATCCCGACCTATTGCGCCCGCAAGCTCGGCGAGGAGGAACCGCAATATTTCCACCCTCGGATCGAGCCCGTCCTGCGCGAGACCTTCGGCGTCATCATCTACCAGGAGCAGGTGATGCAGATCGCCCAGGTGCTGTCCGGCTATTCGCTGGGCGAGGCCGACCTGCTGCGCCGCGCCATGGGCAAGAAGATCAAGGCGGAGATGAACAAGCAGCGGAAGCGCTTCGTCGACGGTGCCGTTCGCAACGGTGTCGACAAAGGCCGCGCCGAATACATTTTCGAGCTGGTGGCGAAGTTCGCGGGCTACGGCTTCAACAAATCCCACGCCGCCGCTTACGCGCTGATCGCCTACCAGACCGCCTATCTCAAGGCTAACTATCCGACCGAGTTTGTCGCCGCCTCCATGA
>JBPCRJ010000146.1:0-25711 GCA_050996975.1 Solirubrobacteraceae bacterium
AGCCGCCGCCGATGTCCTGGCAGCGGATCCGGATCATGTGCTCCGCGAGGCCGGCCACGTGCGCGTAGACCGTGCGGTGGGCGTGCGGCGCCTGGTTGCCGTTGTAGATATCGAGCTGGCCGCTCTCTGGGTCAAAGGCGGCGATGATGCCGCAGGTCTCGAGCGGCGCCGGATGACAGCGCGGGTAGATGATCTCCCGCGTGACGACCGTGTCGGCCTCGGCGAACACGCGCTCGGCCTCCGCCTGATCCCCGGCGTCCCAGGTCGGGCTCGCGAGGTTGTCGGTCTGGCCGACCTTGTCGTCGCGGATCAGCGGCGCGTCGGGGTCCAGCGCCTTGCGGGCGTTGACGATCGCGGGCAGGGGCTCGTAGTCGACATCGATGAGCTGCAGCGCGTCGCGTGCGGAGTACTCGTCCGTGGCGATGACGAACGCGACCTCCTGGCCCTGGAAGCGGACCTTGTCGCCCGCGAGCACGGCCTGGGTGTCGTAGGAGATCGTCGGCATCCACGCCAGCCCGAGCGTCTCGAGGTCCTTGGCGGTCACGACGGCGGCGACGTTGGGGTGGGCAAGTGCCTTGGCGGTGTCGATCGAGACGATCCGCGCGTGCGCGTACGGACTGCGCAACATGGCTCCGTGCACCATCCCCGGCAGACGGATGTCGTCCAGGTAGTTGCCCTGTCCGCGGATGAACCGCGCGTCCTCCTTGCGCTTCAGGCGGCCGAAGCCGATCGGGCGCTCGGTCGCGGCGCTGGGGAGGTTCTCACGATTTTCAATGATGGCCATGTGGTCATGCCTCCTGTCTCGCGGCGGCCTCGTGTTCCGCCGCCCAGCGGATCGCGCTGACGATGTTCTTATATCCGGTGCAGCGGCAGATCGCGCCGGAGATCGCGGTGCGGATCTCGTGCTCGGTCGGATCAGGGTTCTCATCCAGCAGAGCGCGGGCCGTCATCAGCATGCCGGGCGTGCAGAACCCGCACTGCAGCGCATGGCGCTCGTGGAAGCCCATCTGGATCGGGTCCAGCCGGCCGTCCTGCTCAAGCGACTCGACCGTGCGGATTTCGTGGCCTTCGCACATCGCGGCCAGCGTGGTACACGACTTGAGGGGCTGCCCGTCCATCAGCACGACGCAGGCGCCGCAGTTGGACGTGTCACAGCCCCAATGGGTGCCGGTCAGCCCTGGCGTGTCCCGAATGAAGTGGACCAGCAGTTGACGCGGCTCGACATCGCGGGAGACCGCTTCGCCGTTGATGCTGAGCGTGAGTTGCATGATCAGACCTCCTCGTGGCGCGCGCGTGCCCTCGCGCGGCGTAGGGCACGGACGGTGAGCACGCCGGCCAGGTGGCGCTTGTAGTCGACGGGGCCCCGGCCGTCGGCGGAGGGCGAGCAGTCCTCCGAGGCGATCTCGCCCGCCCGGGCGAACAGCTCGTCGGTGGCGCGCTGGCCGCGGAGCAGCTCCTCGGCGCGGGAAGCGTGGATCGTCGTGGGCCCGACGGCGCTGAGCGCCAGTCCGGCCTGGGCGATCGTGTCACCGTCGAGCCACACCGCGGCGGAGACCGCCGCGATCGCCCAGTCTCCGGCGCGACGCTCGACCTTTTCGTGCGCGCTGCCGCCGCCACCCCACAGCGGAACGCGGACTTCCGTGAGCATCTCGCCCTCGCCGACCGCGGTCACGTAGGGACCGACGTGAAAGGCGCCCATCTCAACCAACCGCTCTGTGTCGGGACCGCGGATCACCACCTTCGCCTTGATCGCCGAGCAGACGGCCGACAGATCCTCAGCGGCGTCGGCCTGGCACAGGGAGCCGCCAATCGTGCCGCGATTGCGCACAACCGGGTCAGCGATCACGTTCTCGGCGTCGCGAACCAGCGGGTACCACTCGGCCAGCAGCTCCGAGCGCTGCAGCTCCACGTGCCGGGTCAGCGCCCCGATCCGGAGCTCGTTGTCCTGGCGCCGGATGAAGGACAGCTCGGTGAGGTCGTTGATGTCGATCAGGTGCTCGGGATTGGCGAGCCGCAGCTTCATCATCGGCAGCAGGCTGTGCCCACCCGCGATGATTCGCGCTTCGGGGCCGAGCCTGACGAGCGACGCGATGGCGCCCGCGACGCTGGTCGCTCGTTCGTACTCAAATGACGCTGGAGTCTGCACTCAGCCGCGCTTCCAGCGGATGACCTTCGGGCTCGATGGCCCGCCGCCTGCCGGGGTGCCGCCGCCCGCCGGGGTGCCGCCTGGCGCCGGGGCTCCGCCCCCGCCCCGGGGCGGGGGGGACTGGGGCTCGTACTGCACGGGAGCATCGGTGCCGATCACGGGCGAACCCGGCAGGGACCGCGCGCCGGTGGGACGTCCGGCGGGATACAGCTGGCCGGCGGCGAAACTGCCTTGGGACGCGTTGCGCAGCGCCGGCCCGTTGGGGCTCCCGGCCGCGATCGGAGCCTCTCGCCCGAGCCGCGCGAGCGTCAGCGTTCCCCTGGTGTAGACCTCGGAGATCCGGGGCGCTCTGGTGCGGGTGCTCTCGGGGAACTTACGGAAGCCCTGGGCGGCGGCGCCCGGGTAGAGCCCGTCGACGAGGCCGACGGCGTCCTGCATTCCGGCCTTCTTCACGAGCAGACCCTCGAGCAGGTCAACTCCCGCATCGAGCTGCTGGTTGATCGTCGTCACGACGCCGTTGACCGGCTTGCTCTTCTCGACGATCTCCCCGACCCCGGAGATGACCTCGGTGATCCCAGCGGTGATCTTCCGCAGAGCGAGGATCGTCGAAACGAGATAGAACACCAGCGCTAGGACAATCAGCAGGACCGCGAGGATCGTCACCCCACCCACGACTGCCAATCCGAACACCGGCATGGCTGCGTCTAGCTCGCGTCGTCGAGGATCACGTCGAGCGAGCCGCCGTAGTTGGCGACTCCCGCGACCACCTTCTTGACTTGGTCCTGCGTGGTGAGCAGCAGGGGGACGGCATCGAGGTCCTTTGACCCCGCGGCCGCCACGTTGGCGATCGATCCCACCGTGGGAACGATGCTCTTGGCCGCGGACAGAACGCCGCGGAGCAGGTAAACGACGATCGGGAGGATCACGGCCAGCAGGACGACGTTGCCCAGCCACCAGACAATCATCGCGGCCTTCGGGCGGCGACGATCGCGGCCTTGGACGCGATGCCCGGCAGGGCGCCGAGGACCACGTCGAACTGTGCGTTGATCGCCTTGACGGCGCCCTCGAGCGGGCGCAGGTGCTGAGACTCGACGCCCGACAGGGCCGCGCCGAGCGTGGCTAGCCCCTCCGAGATGGAAAGCAAGCGCTTGCGGACCTCGATCAGCGCGACCGCCAGCACAAGTACCACGCTCACCGTGAGCACGACGCTCAGGACGATCAGTGCGTCGGTGCTGCTCATATCCCCCCGTACCCGTCGGTGAGTGCGTTCATGTAGCCATCTTGGACCACGGCCTCGTCCACGATCTGTGCCAGCACGGGCGCGGTCGCCTCGAGCTGGGGGATGTTCGCGGTGTTGGCCGCCACCTGGCCTGCGAGGTCCAGCAGGCCGCCAACCGACTTGTCGATGTCATCGACGGTCTCGACCAGCACGGTGAGCAGGATCGCCACGACGACCGCTGAGCCGAGGCCGACCGCCAGCGCGATCCCCCAAAACGTATGCCCGGACAGTGCAGCGGCGGCGATCACTTGCCGACCGCCACCTTTCGCAGCGCCCGCGCGGAGTGCAGGATCCGGACCCCGGAATCGTTGATCCGCGCGATGCCCCCCAGTTCACCGGTCTGCTCGCGCACCTGCTCGACGCCGTGCACGGCCGTCCGGGCCTGCTTGGCGATCGTGAGCGCCAGGACGACGATCACGATCACAATCACCGCGGCAATCGCGATCACGACGATCCCGAGCACGAGCCCCACATGCCAGCCGGTGGACGCGCCGATCAACCTGAGCATTGCCGGCGCAGAATAGACAACGTGGACGGCGCTGTCCAGCGGGAAGCGGCCGGCGCCACGGCGCCCTCAGGTCGTCGCGAACCGTCCGATCGTCGCGCTCGGTCGCACACCCGAATGACTGCGGGCGAAGATGCGGTAGTAGGCGAGCTCCTCACGCGAGCGCGGCGGCGGGTCGACCAGGTCGGCCTCGAGCTCGAAGTCATCCTCGTCCACGCTCGCCTCCATCCGCTCGCTCAGGACCGCCGCCATGCCGCTGCCGTCTCCGAACTGCGACTTCTCGCGCCACAGAAGGCGATCGGGCAGCCAGCCTTCGAACGCCTCGCGGAGCAGCCGCTTCTCGGGCTGTCCGGGCCCGGCGAGCTTCCATCCCGCCGGCAGCGCGAGCCCGAGGGCGATCATGTCGAGCTCGAGGAACGGCACGCGCGCCTCCAGGCCGTGGGCCATCGTCACGCGATCGCAGCGCTGGAGGTTGAGGTCGTGCAATCCCTCCACCGTCCGCACGAGCTCGTCGTGCAGCGTCTCGTCGCCAAAATCGCGCAGGTACTCGTAGCCGGCGAAGATCTCGTCCGCCCCCTCGCCCGTCAGCACGACCTTCACGTGTTCGGCGGTCATCTCGGCGAGCAGGTAGTTCGCGACCGCGCTGCGCACCAGCGACGCGTCGTAGGACTCGATCGTCTCGATCACCCTCGGCAGCACGTCGAGCGCTTGCGGTGAGGTGTAGACACGCTCGCGGTGCTCGGTGTCGAGGAATGCTGCCGCGTCGCGGGCAGCGAGCAGGTCGGGCGATCCCGCCTGGCCCACGGCGAACGTCTTCAGGCGCTCGCCGCGCTCGCGCAGCATGTCGGCCGCGATCGCGGCGACGAGGCTGGAATCCAGGCCGCCGGACAGAAACACGCCGACGGGCACGTCGCCCATCAGCTGACGCTCGACCGTGTCACACAGGCGCTCTCGGACCCTGGCCAGGATCGACGCGGGGATCGCGGCACCCGCCTCTGCCGGACCGTCGAAGTGCTCGAGCTCGTCGGGCACGGCGTGGGCGAAGCGCTGGAGGCCATCCGCGGGCGTCCAGTGGTGACCGGGCGGGAACGACTCGACGTAGGGGTGCCAATCCTCCTCGAAGGCTCGGATCTCCGAGGCGAAGCGCACGTCACCGTCGCGGTGCGCCCAGTACAGCGGCTTGATTCCGACCGGGTCCCGGGCCGCGAGGAAGCTGCCGTCCTCGCCGGCGAGCGCGAGCGCGTACATGCCGTGCAGTTCGGCCAGCGCGTCGGGCCCCCGCTCCTGCACGACACGAAGGGCGACTTCGTTGTCGGAGTGCGTCAGCAGATGCTGGTCGGCGAGGCCCTGGCGCAGCCGATGATGGTTGTAGACCTCGCCGTTGCCGACGAGCACGAGCTGCTCGTCGCGGGTGCGCAGCGGCTGGTGACCACCCGACACGTCGACGATCGACAGCCGCCGGTGCCCGAGCCAGGCCTCCTCGCCCACGAGCGCGTCGCCCTCGTCGTCCGGACCGCGATGGATCATTCGATCGAGCATCCGCCGCCCCTGCTCCACGTCCGGCGAGCCATACATGGCGGCGATCCCGCACATCAGCCGCTGGCCGCCAAACCGGGCAGCGCGGTGGCGTAGCCGGCGCTGCGACGATCATCGAGGTGGCACAGCGCGGCGCGCGTGGTGGCGGTAGCGCTGGGAACGTCGATGCGCGCGGCAGCGAGCCCCGATCGGCCACCGCGCGTGTGGGCCAGAACATTCCCGTCAGGATCGACAATTTTCGCGTGGCCCAGAAACCGCAGTGCACCGGAGCGACCGGCCTGGTTGGAGGATACCCACACGACCTGGTTCTCGATCGCCCGAGCGCGGTCGAGCAGGTCGAAGTGGAGGGTTTGGCGGTCACGGGCAAGACGGCGAGTGGGTGCCAGCCGGCACGTCGGCCAAGCCGACATCGAGGCGATCAGCTGGGCGCCGTCGGCCGCGAGGGCGCCCGCTGCCTCGGGGAAAACCTTGTCGTAGCAGATCAGCATCCCCATCCGGCCGACGGGCGTGTCGAAGGCGTTGAACCGGTCGCCCGGCCGGTAGGCGAATCGCTCGCCCGGTGGCAGATGGACCTTGCGGTGATGACCCAGCACCCCGTCGCCGCTCACGCACACCGCGCTGTTGTAGGGACCGCCCGGCGCGTCTTCGGTGAAGCCCACGCAGATCGTCATTTCCTCCGCGAGCGTCACCAGGCGCGCGATCTCAGGCCCCTCGATCTGCAGCGCCGCCGGGGTCGCGGCGGTCCGCCCGCCCCCGACGCCCTCGACGGGATAGCCCCCGAGAATGCATTCGGGGAACACAACGAGTCCAGCGCCGATCGTGCGGGCGTTGCGCAGCGTGCGCTCGATCCAACCGAAAGCCTCCTCCAGCCCCGGGCCGATGCTCGGGGCTGCGACGCCGACAAGGGCGGGGAGGGTGCTCCGGCGAGCGCGACGGGCGGTCATGTCAGTCATGATCGCCGAACTGTGCCTTCGCCAACCCGGCCCTGTGGACAGACTTCAGCGCCGCGTCCCCACCCCAGGGCCAATCGGCCAACGATTGGCGTCCCAAATCGCCGACGGCTCACCCCACCGCCGACAATCGCCTGCCCGCGTGTCCGTGACGCACCGCGATCAGCTCCGCAACGATCGACAGCGCGGTCTCGGCCGCGCTGAGCGCTCCGATGTCGAGCCCGACCGGCGCGCTGATGCGTTTCAGGTCGGCCTCGTTGACGCCCGCGGCGAGCAGCCGCTCGCGGCGTTGCTCCTGCGCGTGACGCGACCCCATCGCGCCGATGTACGCGGGCTCGGCGCTCAGCGCGAGCAGCAGAATCGCGTCGTCGATCTTCGGATCGTTGGAGAGCACGGCCATGTAGGTCGCGGGATCGATCGCGCCGAGTCGCTCCAGCGCGGGGCCGGGCCACGCGAGCACGACCTCCTCCGCGTCGGGGAAGCGCTCAGGCACCGCGAACCTGGCCCGGGGATCGATCACGTACGGTCGCCAGCCGGTGAGACGCGCGAGGTGGGAGAGGTGGTTGGCGTAGGCGATTGCACCGAAGATCAGCAGCCGTGGGGCAGGGGCGGTCACGAGCGCCGAGCGCCCGATGCGCGTGCGAGCGCGGCGAACCACCCTTGGGCGCTCACCCTGCGGCGGGAAAGCGGCTTCGGGCTCGAGTCCTCATCAGAGGATGTTCACCGCGCGCGCAACGACCAGCCCGACGGTCACGAGCGAGACGAGCGACTGCAGGCCCATGATGCTCTTGGCGGTCGGCGTAAGCGGCATCGTGTCGGTCGGGCTGAGCGCGGTGGCGTTGGTGAGCGACAGATAGCCGTAGTCGACGAACTGCGGTCGCCAGTCGGTCGGCTCGATGTGGTCGTCGTTCATCTGCGGGAACAGAAAGTCCGGCGCCTGGTCGTGGCCGGACGCGCGCTGGCCCGGGCCGCCGCGGTCGGCCTCCCAGTACCACAGGGCGAAGATCAGCACGTTCGTGAGCCAGATCAGCGCGCCCGCGACGATCAGCTCGCGGCCGTTGGGCGAGCTGTGGCGAAGCAGCTCGTGGGTGAGCAGGACCAGTGAGGTGATGTTCGCGGCACTGACCAGCGCAGTGAGGGTCAGGGCCATGCGCCTACGTCGCGTGTGCTCGCGCTCGAGCTGGCGTGGCGAAGCCAACCACAGCCCCACGAGCAGGACGCCCTCGAGGACCGGGAGCAGCCATCGCGGACCCGCGACGAGCCGTGGCGGAAGCAGCAGCTGGAGCGCGATCGCGAGCAGCACGGTGGCCTGCGCCGGCCAGAAGGACTCGGCACGGGCGGGAGGCGGATACGGCCGGCCCGGCAACGACGATGTGGTCGTCGTCTCCTCTGACCGGGTCGTCGTCTCCTCTGACCGCGCCATCGCTTGCACAGCCTACGAGGAGGGTGTCCCGGGTTGGAGCGAGTCCGCGCCGTCGCCACCTGGCGACGGCGCGGTGTTCATGCGCTAGAGCGGCTGAACGTTGACCGCTTTGGGGCCCTTATCGCTCTGCTCGGACTCGAAGGAAACCTTCGATCCCTCCGCGAGCGAGTGATAGCCGCCGCCGACGATTCCCGAGTGATGGACGAAAAGGTCCTTACCCGGGTCATCGGGGGTGATGAACCCGAAGCCCTTCTCATCGCTGAACCACTTCACGGTTCCATTTGCCATTGCTGGTTCTCCTTGGCCTTGTGTCGCGGACGAGGAGCTACGAAAAGCAACGACCCAGAGCGCTAAACACCGCTTTGCGAGTACTTATGATTGAACCCGCCTGTCCAGCGGAACTATAGCAGGCACCGTGTGGGGCCCCGAGGCGAACTACCCCCGGACGCCGGCCGGACGCCGCCCGCGTGGATGACGTCCTGAAGGGGGAGCGCTCCGCCTGGCCTCACGCGCCGTGCGCCCCCGCTGCTCACGCTGATCGCCACCGCGGCCGCGCTGATCGCCACCGCGGCCGCGCTGATCGCCGCCACGTCCGGGCTGATCGCCACCGCGCCCCCGCTGCTCACGCTGATCGCCACCACGTCCACGCTGATCGCCACCGCGGCCGCGCTGCTCCCGTTCATCGCCGCCGAGCCCGTGCTCGATTCCGAGCGACCCGGCGAGCCGGCTCACGTCCCGTCGCTCGGACGGATCGACGAACGTGATGCCGACGCCAGGCCGACCGGCGCGTCCTGTTCGACCGATGCGGTGAACGTAGGCGTCCCGGTCATCCGGCGGATCGAAGTTGATCACGTGGGAGATCCCGGTGACGTCGATCCCTCGGGCGGCCACGTCGGTTGCGACCAGCGTGTCGACGGCGCCGGACTGGAAGCTGGCGAGTGCCTGCTCGCGCTGGCGCTGGGACTTGTTGCCGTGCATCGCGACCGCCTTGACGCCATGGGCATCCAGGCGCTTGACGAGCCGGTCCGCCCCGCGCTTGGTCCGGACGAACACGAGCGTTACGCGCTCGTGTGCCAACTCGCCTACGAGCGCCTGGACCCGGCCCTCCCCCGCCACCTGGACAAAGCGATGCTCGATATCGACGCTCGCGCGGCGCGCGGTGGGGCCGTGCTCGCGCACCATCGCGTCCCGCGTGTACTGCTGGGCCAGGCGGCCGGCCTCGCCGTCGAGCGTGGCGGAGAAGAACAGCGTCTGGCGCCGGCTCGGGCATGCGCCGACGATCCTGTCGACCGCCGGACGAAAGCCCATGTCGAGCATCCGGTCGGCCTCGTCCAGGACGAGCATCCTGATCGCGCCAAGACTGAAGGCACGGCGCGCGAGCAGATCCTCGAGACGTCCCGGAGTGGCGACCACGAGGTGCGAGCGCGCAGCGTCGCGAGCCTGCTTGACGAGGCCGACGCCGCCGTACACCGCGGTAACGCGAAGTGCGCGCGCATTCGCGATCTGACGCAGATCCTCGACGATCTGCGTCGCCAGCTCCCGCGTCGGCGCGAGCACCAGGCCCGCCGGGCGGGGCTGATCGGCCTCGATGCCCTCGACGAGAGGGATCCCGAAGGCGAGCGTCTTGCCCGATCCGGTGGGCGATTTGGCGAGGACGTCGCGGCCGGCGAGTACATCGCCGATCACCATCCGTTGGACCGCGAACGGCTCAGTGAAGCCCTGACGTGAGAGGGCATCGACGACGGCGCGCGAGACGCCGAGATCGGCGAAGGACTGCGTGGACATGTATTGCTCCTTGGCGGCGCTACAGGCCGCGTACGATTCGGGAGGCTGTTGCTGACCCGAACCGCTAACTGCGGGACCCAAGCGAGCTGCCTCGCGGCCGACGACGTCGACCGCTGCGTCGGAAGTTAGCAGGAGGAGGCGTCGATCACCCTAAAGTCCCCGCTGACGAGCATCTCTGCTGAGGGCGACGGCGAGCGTCGAGGGCTCCATCCGGGCCTCTAGTTCGGCGATCTGCCTGCTCTGCCGCGTCGTCTCGCGATGCACCGAGTCCTGCAGGCCCTGGACCATCGCTTCCAGCGCCACGATCCGGGCCTCGAGCGCCCCGAGTGTGGCCGGGTACTCGGAACCCGTCTCGGTGGCCACACGCGCCGCGCCCGCGCGGCGCATCTGCGCCACGCGCGCGACCAGCCGTTCACGCTGGCGCCCGTCAGGCACGACGAGGCTTGGGGTTGGCTGCCCGCGCCGGATAGCGTAGGCGTTCCTCGTCGGTCATCCGGCGGATGACCAGCGAGCCGCTCTGTACCTGCTCACGCACCGAGTCGAGCTTCTCCTGGCGCCGCTCCTCCGCTCTCTCTCGTGTCGTCTTCATCAGACCGCTCCGTTGCGCTCCCGCGTGACCTGGGAAAAAGGAAAGAGGGAGATTCAGCCGGCCCCAGATCGCTACTGCGTTCGGAAAGCAGAACCTCACGGACGACGACGTCGCCCGTGGATTGACCGTAGCACCCCGCCGATGACGGTTTGGGGCAAAGTCGTGAACGCCGTGTAAGCGGCGCCCCGGACCACACAGCGCTCAACCCACAGCACCCCATCGATCCCGCAGCGTCACGCTGTACCATAATTCTAATGCCATTTTTCGGCCATAAGACACGTCACGAGCGTCAGTGGGAAGAGGTACGCGCGCAGGCGCAGGACGACCTCGTTGCCCTTGGCGAGGACATCCGCGCGTTGGACCTCGACATTCAGATGCCGAACGCCACATCCGAGGCCAAGGAGCGGTACGGGCAGGCGCTCGAGGCCTATCAGCGCGCCAGCAGCATCTTTGACGGCGCCAAGCGGCCCGAGGACCTGAGTCCGGTCAGCGAGACGATGGAGGAGGGGCGATTCGCGATGGCCTGCGCAAAGGCGTTGCTCGCTGGGCGTCCGCCACCTGAGCGCAAACCACCGTGCTTCTTCGATCCCCGCCACGGACCCTCGACCGACGAGGTCCAGTGGGCGCCGCCGAATGGCAGCCCGAGGCCCGTACCGGCGTGCGCGGCCGACGCCGTCAGGATCAGGGATGGTTTCAATCCTCACGGGCGTCAGGTACTCGTCGACGGTCACCCGACCGATTACTGGAACGCTCCCGGGCACTTCGGGCCATACGCCGGCGGCTACTTCAAGGGCTTCGGCGGCGGCAAGCTGCTCCCGGCGCTGCTGGTGGGCTCCGCCGTGGGCGCCGGTCTGGGACTCGGCGCCGGCATGCTGGGCGACATGTTCGACGAGGACTCCGGCGATGGCGGGGACTGGGACGACGGCGGCGGTGGCGGAGACTTCGGCGACGGCGGCGGAGGTTTCTTCGGCGGCGGCGACGGAGGAGATTTCGGCGGCGGCGACTGGTAGTCCAGCCGCGTCACGCCGCGGAGCGGCCGACCGCCGTGTGGTCCAGCGTCCCAACCTCCGTGTAGTCCGGGGGCCTACCGCGCCTTGTAGTCCAGTGGCGTCAGGCCGCAGAGCGCCCTTCGACCGTTGTGCGCGGAGCACCTACGGCCGCTGACTACCAGCGCCAGAATCGTCGGCTGCGCCGCTGACGTCGAGATGGATCCGGCGACGCTCGTGACCTCGCGATGTCCGCCTGGTGCCGGGCCGCCGAGCCGACCGGAACTCGGACGCCGAGCGCGACGAGGACTCGCTGGGGTTCGATGCCGGCACTCACGGCGCGCTCAAGGATGTGCGGGAGTCCGTCAACCTCCGAGAGAGCATGAGCGGGCAGCGGGTCTGCTCCCGTGGCGTTTGATCCGGGGTTCGACCAGCGCTGCGCGCGTCGCGCCATACCGGCCAAGTGTCGCGCAAACGCCGCCCGATGTCAGTTAGCGTCGAATTAAGCGGGCTGGGTTATCCTCAGCGTACGCGCGCGGCTACGACGAAGCGGGCGGGGCTACCCTGGCTACGTGACTAACGCTGATCCGCCAGGAGCCGCTCCGCCAGGCGGGTGTGCCGTGCGCCGGTGTCCGGCGTCCGCGCGGCGCGCGCGATCGCCTCGCGCGTGCCGACGATCACGGTCGCGAGCTTGGCGCGAGTGATCGCCGTGTAGAGCATCTCCCGGCGCAGGAAGAAGGCTCCGCCGGCGGGGTGCGCCACGATCACCGCGACCGGAAGCTCGATGCCCTGCCCGCGATGCACCGAGCAGGCGTACGCGAGCGCCAGCCGGTCTGCCTGCTCGAGCCCGAGGCGGAAGATCGACTCCTCGGCGCTGAGGATCAGAGCCGCGCGATCTCGCTCGCCGTTGGTGGGCGAGACCTCGTCGAGCAGTTCCAGCAGCGTCCCGTTCATCAGCCCCAGCTCGTGGAGGTTGCGTCCGGTCATCATCAGCTTGTCGCCGATCCGCAGCCGGCCGCCGCGGACGGGATGCCCGTCGGGGTTCAGGACTTCGCGCAGGGCGTCGTTGATCGCATTGATTCCCAGCTCGCCGCGGTAGACGGGCGCGAACACCTGGATGTCGTGCACAGGATCGACGCCGTAGTGCGCCGGCAGTCGCTGGCTGACGAGCGAGACGATCTCCGCCAGCGCGGCGCGGGGATCGCCGCGCGCCACCAGGAACAGGTCGCGGCGCGTGTGTGCCGAGGGGCTGAAGTCAGGCAGCTCGCCGCGGCGGATCGCGTGCGCCCCCTGCACGATCATGCTCCCCGCCGCCTGGCGGAAGATGTGGGTCAGGCACGTCGCGGGAACCGCGCCGCAGGACACCAGCTCGGCGAACGGCTTGCCCGCCCCGACCGGGGCGAGCTGATCGGCGTCACCGACGAGCACGACGTGGGTCTTCGCCCCCACGGCGCGCAGCACGGTGACGAGCAGCTCGAGGTTGGCCATCGAGCTCTCGTCGATGATCAGCAGGTCGCACGCGAGCGGGTCGTGCTCGTCGTGGGTCGGGCCTTCGCCGGGGATCCAGCCCAGCGCCGAGTGGACGGTTCGGGCCCTGATTCCGCTGGCCTCGGTCATCCTGATCGCGGCGCGTCCCGTCGGGGCCATCAGCATCACCCGGGCATTCCGGCCCGCCGCCAGCGACCCGATCATCCTGATCGACGCCGTCTTGCCGGTGCCCGGGCCTCCGGTGATCAGCGACAGCCGGCGCGTGAAGGCATTGCGCACGCCCGCCAGCTGCTCGGCGGTCAGCTGCGCTGCGGGGAGGGGCCCAGCATCGGTGCATTCGGCGCCCGGGGCTGGGGTGGCGTAGCTGCCCTGCCCGCCGGGGGCCGCGGTGGCGCCGGTCCCCGCGCCGTCGGGCTCGCGTAGACGCGCGCTGGGGGAGCTGCGCACGAGCTCGGACACCCGCTGCGCGAGCTCGGCCTCGAGCTCTGCGGTGGGCGCGCGATAGATCCAATCGTCCACCCGCACGAGATCTCGCGCCGCCACGAGCGGTTCGATCGTCGTCACCGACACGGCGACGCCGAGCAGCTCTTCGAGCGCCGGGAGCAGCGACCGCAGCGCCATGCAGGTACTCCCCCGGCGCTCCTCCTCGGCGAGCAGGTGCAGCACCCCGGCGCGCATGCGCCCGGCGGCGTCGATCACCCCGCCCCGGCCGCTCGCAATCCGATCGGCGATCAGGAATCCCACGCCGAACACGCTCGTCAGCTCGTACGGCTTTTCCTTGACCACGCGGTGGGCACCGGAGCCGTAGTGCTCGTGCAGGCGGCCGACGAGGTACCCGAGTCCGTGGGGGGCGAGCAGCAGGTGCAGCTGACGCAGGACGCGCAGCTCCAGCCACGACGCGGCTGCCGCCTCCGCGCGCTTGCGCCGCAGTCCGACGGCCGCGAATGCCGCCTCGGGGTCGCGATCGATCGCATCGAGCACGCCCGCGGGCCCGTGGTCGGCGAGCAGCGCCGCGGCGCGCCTCTCCCCGACGTGCTTGACCCGTCGGAGGTAGGCGATCAGCGCCGGCGCGTCGGCCGGCGGCAGCGGCCTCGCCTCCGCGACCTTCACCTGCGGGCCGTAGCGGCTGTCGTTGACCCAGGTCCCGATCACGCGGGCGCGCTCGCGTTCCTCGAGGTGGACCAGCGGGCCCACCAGCACGACCGGAGTGCCATCCTGGCGGGTGGCGTCGAGTACCGACCAGCCGGTCGCGTCGCTTGTATAGCGCGTTCTGCGGATGGTCACCTCGGCGTCGAAACCGGTCATGGGCGCCACGTTATCCGTCCGGGAGGGTGCCGAGGGCAGGGCGTGTGAGAGACGTCAGGAAACGGTGTGCTGTGGCGCCGATCGCGGCCACGGAGCGCGCGATCGCCCCAATACAGGCCGGGCGGAGCCCGGCATAAAAATATGCGGTGTAGCGGCTCCGTGGCGGTGGAGGGTCCGGCCGGTCCCGCTAGCGTCGCTCCGCGCGGCGCACGGCAGCTTGTACCCCGTCGCTCCCGACCAGCTGGTGGAAGGTTCCGACGAGCGGACGCACCGCCGCGAGTCCGAGCCTCCCCTGGGTGCCGATCGCCTGCACGCGGCTTTCCGAGACCAGGGCGCTGCGCCCTCCGCCGACGTCCTGCACCCAGTTGGCGAGCAGCACTCGCGCGGTCCCGCGCTCGGCCCAGCGGCGGAACTCCTCCGGCTCGGACAGCAGCGGATAGTCGCGGCGCAGCGTCCAGATCCGGCCGACTATGCCTGACACGAGCGCACCGTCCAGATCTCCATCCAGGACCGCGAACGGCGGCTGGCGAAACATCTCGTCGAAGGAGATCGTCGCGGGCGTCCCCGGTATGCGCCAGCGGACGAGACGACCGAGCAGCGCGGCGTCACAGACGCGGATGCTACGGGCGGCGTCCCATAGGCAGTCGGCGGGCGCGCTGCTCTCGCGCCGGTGGACGACGCGGATCGTCCAGTCCGGTAGCCACTGGTCGAGGTCGGGGGGCACTCGCTGTTTCTAGCGCACCGTCGGCGATCATCTGTGCGTAGGTCCCGCGCGGCCCGGTCGAGCGGATGCGTGGGGGGGGGGCGGCTGGGCGGAGGGTGGCGGGCTTCCTCGCCTTGCTCGCCTCGCCTCGCCGCCGGGTTGTCGCATCCGCGATCATCCAGGCGTGATTCGACATGTCCTGGCTCCCGTGGTGCCCCCTGCGGCTCGCTCCCTGGACCTACCGCGTAGGCTGCTCGGCAGCGACGGCGTCGCTATCACCTTTGACGATGGTCCCCATCCCGAAGGGACGCCGGCCGTGCTCGAGGTCCTCACTCGCGCGCGCGTGCGTGCGACGTTCTTTCTCGTCGGTGAGCAGGTCCGGCGCCGGCCCTCGCTGGCCGCCGAGATCGTCAAGGCGGGTCATCTCGTGGCGCTGCACGGATACCGGCACCGGCTGCAGCTGCGGTGCAGCGCGCGCGAGCTGCGTGCCGATCTGCAGCGCGGTGTCGCCATGATCGAGGACGCGACCGCGTGCACGCCGGCGTGGCACCGACCTCCGTACGGGATCTACAGCGCCGCCGGGCTGCGAGCAACCACGGCGGCCGGGCTCGCGCCCCTGCTCTGGTCGCGGTGGGGCAAGGATTGGCGCCGGTTCACCACGCCAGGGCGGATCGCCGCCAGGACGACGGTGCGCGTTCAGGCGGGCGACGTGATCCTCCTGCACGACGCGGATTTCTACAGTGCGCACAACTCCCACCGCCGCACCACCGCGGCGCTGGCGCTGATCATCGCAGCGCTCGGACGACGCGGACTCGGTACCGTCCTACCTAGATGACATGCTCGCAATCCTTGTCGGGTCCAGCGAGCTGACAGGATTGATGAACATGCGGGGTTCGGGCGTTGTCCGGCCGGTGCATTGACGCGACTCGCGATGCCGGGCAGGGACACATCAATGACCACCGCTTCCGCTACTCCGGACTTCTCCAAGTTCGCGATTGGTTTTGACCATCGCGATCGAGCGCGCCTGCACGCGCTGATCGACGAGGTGCTCGACTCCAATCGGTGGTCCGAGGCCGAGATGGTGACGCGCTTCGAGGCCGCCTGGCAGGCCTGGAACCGAGTGCCCGCAGTCGCGCTCTCCAGCTGGGCCGGCGGGGCGCTGGCGGCGCTGCAGTTCGCCGGCGTGGCCGGGCAGACGGTCCTGTGCCCGTCCAACACCTTCATGGCGACGCCGCTGTCTGCGATCGCGGCGGGGGCCGGCGTGGAGTTCGTCGACTGCAACCGCGAGGATCTCTGTATGTCCTTCTCGGACTTCGAGGCCAAGGTTGAGCTTCACCGACCACGCGCCGCCTTCCTCGTGCACATCGGTGGCCACCTCGCCTTCGAGACGCAGCAGATCGCCGACTACTGCGCGGCGAACAAGATCTTCTTGATCGAGGATTGCGCCCACGCCCACGGCGCGAGCTGGAACGGCCGCATGGCGGGCACGTACGGCGACGCCGGCGTGTACTCCCTGTACGCGACCAAGACGATCTCGACCGGCGAGGGTGGCGTCCTTGTCTCCAAGCGGCCCGAGGTGATCGAGCACGCGCGGGACTACCGCAACTACGGCAAGCCGAGCCACGAGGTGCAGGGCCTCAACTTCCGGATGAGCGAGTTCACCGCCGCGCTCGGGCTGGTACAGATCGAGCGGCTGCCCGAGATCGTCGCATGGAAGAACGATGTCGCCCGCACCGAGCTCGACCCGGCCCATCCCGGCCGCCTGCAGCTGCCCGACGGGATGATCTCCGGGCTTTACAAGTACATCGTGTTCGACTGGCTGGAGCGCTCCACGGGCCGCGTCTACGAGCAGCCCTGCCATCGGATCATGGAACACCACCACATTGCGCTGCCAAACAGTGATTGGATCGCACGCAATCACTCGTGCGTGCCGCTGTACTACCGGCCGCAGACCGGCGGCTCCGGCGCGGCCACCGGAGATGCTCGATGAGAGTTCTCGTCACTGGCGGATCGGGCTTCATCGGCTCGCACGTCGTGGACAAGCTTCGCGCCCGCGGGCACGATCCGGTGATCTACGATCTGCGTCCGTCGCCGTGGCACGAGCCGGGCACCGTCGATACCGTGCTCGGCTCGATCACCGATCGCGAGGCGCTCGAGCGGGCGCTGCACAGCTGCGATGCGGTCGCGCATCTCGCCGCGGTAGCCGACGTCAACGATGTCCACGCCGAGCCCGAGGACGCCGAGCGCGTGAACGCTCGCGGGACCGTCGCTGTGCTCGAGGCGGCTCGCCGCGCCGGGGTCAAGCGGATCGTGTACGCGAGCACGATCTGGGTCTACTCCGACTGCGAGTCCGAAGCCGTCGACGAAGAGACCCTTCTGCCTCCCCCGAGCCACCTGTACACGAGCACCAAGCTGGCGGGCGAGCTGTACTGCAAGGCATACCAGGAGCTGTACGGGATCGACTTCACGATCCTGCGGTTCGGCATCCCCTACGGGCCCCGGGCCCGCGAGGCGGCCGTGATCCCCGCCTTCGTCAACAAGGCGTTCAAGGGCGATCCGCTGACGCTGGCCGGGGACGGCCTGCAGTCGCGGCGATTCGTGTATGTCGAGGACCTCGCCGACGGTGTCGCGCTGGGGCTGGGTGAGGTCGCGACAAATCGGGTGTACAACCTCGCCAGCAACGAGAACGTCACGATCAAGCAGATCGCCGAGACGGTCAAGGCACTGATCGGGAGCGTCGAGATCGTCCACACGCCCGCGCGCCCCGGCGATTTCGGAGGCAAGGTCGTCTCAAGCGCTCGCGCCGAGCACGAGCTGGGATGGACCGCGGCGACGCCGTTCTCCGAGGGAGTGCGCCGTTACGTGCAGTGGCGCCGGGAGCAGGCCGCCGCCGCCTCCGAGCGCGAGGCGGTCGCGATCATTCCGGCGGGGGAGCCCGATGCCGAATCCAAGCCGCGTCAGGTGCTGATCATCTCCGCCGACATCGGCGAGGGTCACGACCTCCCGGCCCGTGCCGTGGCTCGCGAGTTCCGCGACGAGGACCCCGATGCCCAGATCTCGGTCGTCAACGGACTTCCCGCGATGGGCTTGATCCTGACCAAGACCCTGCGGGAGAACTCGGCCTTCATGTTCCGCTGGATCCCGTGGCTGTTCGACTTCCAGTACATGCTGTTCATGTACTTCGCGCCGACGCGCTGGCTGGCCAAGCGGATGCTCACCGGCCTGGGCAGCCGCGGGCTGATGCGCTTGATTCGCGCGCACAACCCCGATCTGATCGTCTCCACCTACCCCGGGGTCACGGCGGTGCTCGGAGAGCTTCGGCGCACTGGCCGGCTCCACGTCCCCTGCTACTCCTCGATCACCGACCTGGCGGGGTTGCGCTTCTGGGCGCATCCAGGGATCGACCTGCACTTCGTCACGCATCCCGAATCGATCGAGGAGGCGGAGAAGATCGCTGGAGAAGGAAGCATCCGCTGGGCCAAGCCGCCGACCGCGCCGGCGTTCCTCGCCGCGCGCTCGCGAGGGGATGCCCGGCGCTCGCTTGGGCTGTCGCTGGGCGCTCGCGTGATCGCGGTGTCAGGCGGCGGCTGGGGTGTCGGCGATCTGTCTGGCGCCACGCGCGCGGCCCTCGAGGTGCCCGACGCGACCGTGCTGTGCCTGTGCGGGCGCAACGACAAGCTGCGAGCGAAGATCGCCAAGCGGTTCGCCGGCGAGCCGCGCCTGAAGCTGATGGGCTTCACCGATCGGATGGGGGACGTGCTGGCGGCGAGCGACGCGCTCGTTCACTCAAGCGCCGGGCTGACCGTGCTCGAGGCGATCATCCGGGGCTGCCCCGTGGTGTCCTACGGCTTCGGCTACGGCCACGTGCGCGCCTCGAACGCCGCGCTGGAGCGATTCGGGCTAGCGCAGGTCGCGCGCTCAGAGCAGGATCTCGCGCCCGCGTTGCAGCGCGCGCTCGCTCGGCGCCCGGAGCCCAACGGAGACTTCGCCCGGCGACCGTCCACGGCGTCACTGATCCTCAGCGACGAGCGCCGCGCGCTGCAGTTGCCCGCGTGGCGCCGGCGGACCGCGCGCGCGGTGACGGCAGCCGCGGCGATCGCCGTGATCCTCGGTTGGTCGCTCACCACCGGGACGTCCTACAAGCTCGTCTCGCACTTCGTCCACATGCGCGCGATCACGGTGGTGGACACCAACCGCCGCGAGGTTGGCGTGCTCGTCGACGCTCCAGCCAGTCAGGTGCCCGCGCTCGCGAGCCGCTTCGCGGCGCGCGGGATTCACGTGTCGTTCACGATCGGCCATGCGCCCGCGTCCACGGTGACGAGCGTGCTGAGCTACCGAGACCAAGCCGTCCCGCGCCTGCCGACGGGCGGGCTCGTGCGCTGGCTCGGGACCAGCGGCCAGCTTCGGCGCCTGACCAGCACGCTCGGCGACCAGCGCCAGCCGCATTTCCTGTACGTCTCCAGTGGCCCGAGCGTCGGGCAGTGGTGGCTCGCTCATGGTGCCGGTGGCCGCTTGGTGGCGGGCGCGGTCAGGCTCGACGACAGCGGCGACTATCTCGGTCAGCTTCATCCCGGCGAGGTCATCCAGCTCAGCATGACCAGCGCGAGCAAGGTCACCCCAATGCTCAACGAGCTCACGAGCTACCTGGGGGCATCGCATCTGTTAGCCGTGTCGGTCGGGAAGTTGATGCGGGACTCCGGGACCTCGACGTAGAGCTGTCGCAAAGATCCCCTCGGGTCAGGGGTAGCGGCAATCCTCGCTTGTGTGTGCGAACATGTGTTCGTATCCATGATCGTCTGTGTCCTCATGCCGCGCTTCCAGCTCACGATCGCCGCCGGCGATCGCACCGAGCTCTTGCAGGCTCCGGCTGCGCTCGCGCCTGAGCCCGGAGGCGCTCACGGGGCATCGGGTCCAAAGGGCGTGGTCGGAGAGGTGTCGCTAGCCGCCGAGGCGTTCGGGGTCCATTCCGGGATGCGCCTGGGTGAAGCGCTCGCTCGCTGTCCGGCGCTTACGCTCGTCCCGCCCGATCCGGCTGGGGTGGCCGACTTCTGGGAGCGGCTGCTCGTGCGCCTGGAATCGATCGGCGCGGCTGTCGAGCCCGAGCGTCCGGGGCTGGTGTGCTTCGATGCGCGCGGTCTGCTGCGGTTGCACGGGAACCTGGAAGGTGTGCTGTCCGCGGCCCGGCGTGCCCTTCGTGTACCGGCTCGGTTCGGGGTCGCGCCCTCGCGTTTCGCGGCGGTGGCTGCTGCGACGAAGGCACGCGTCCGCCGGCCTGAGATCGTTGGAGGGTCGTGCGCTGCGGCGCGCGCATATCTCGCCCCCCTGCCGGTCGCGCTGCTGCGCGCCCGGCCTGCGCTGGCCGATCTGCCCGAAGCGCTCGAGCGTCTCGGAGTGAGGATGCTCGGCGACCTAGCGGCGCTTGCGCCCGCGGCGCTCGCCGATCGCTTCGGCGCGGCTGGGCTGCTCGCCCACCAGCTGGCCGGTGGTGGCGACGGAGCATTGCGCCCTCGGCCGGCGAGTGAGGGCCTGCGCGAATCGCTCGAACTGCCCGAAGCAGCATCGGGCGTTCAGCTGGAGCAGGGATTGGGGTTGCTGATCGATCGCCTGCTCGCTAGGCGAGAGCGGCGCAGCCGGACGTTGCGGTCGGTCGTGCTATCCGCGGTGCTCGTCGAGCATGGCGGTACCTGGCGTGAGCAGCTCGTCTTTCGCGAGGCGCTCGCCGATCCGGTGCGGATGCGCCTGGCGCTGGGTCCGCGCCTGGCGCTCATGCCCGCGCCGGCGGAAGTGCTCTGGCTCGCGGTAGAGCACTTCGGTCCGCCGGCGAGCGATCAGCGCCCGCTATTGGAGGATCCCGCCGCAGCGCGGGCTGCGCGACTGCGCGAGGCGATTCGTCAGACACGGGCCGTCGCTGGCTCGGACGCCGCGCTGCGCGTGCTCGAGGTCGACGCGGGTTCGCGCTTTCCCGAGCGTCGCGCGGTGCTGACGCCGTTCGAGGGATGAAAGATCGTGAACGGACCGCGTCGCCTCTCGATTCCGCGTCGAGTCACCGTATCCCCCGACGAAAACGGACGTCCGCTGGTCATCGGTAGTCGTGATGTCGATGCCGTGCGCGAGTCGTGGCTGGTCGAGGATCGCTGGTGGACCGACCGCCCGCTTCGCCGCCGCTACTGGGAAGTCGTGACGAGCTGCGGACGCAACGAGGTCGTCTTTCACGACCTCGAGAGCGGGAGGTGGTGGAGGCAGCGGTGAACTCGGAAACCTGCCGGCCCGAGACGAGAACGAGCGGTGTCGAGCCCGCGCTTGGCCGCCTGAATCTAAGCTCCAAGCGTGTCGAGCACGCGTTTGCCCACCTGAATCTAAACTCCCGACGACGATGCCCGATCAAACCCAAGCGATCGACCCCGGCCCAGTGGCGCTCGGCGCGTGGAGCGGTGGACGCTTCATGCATTTCGGCGAGCCGCTCGATGACGAGCGCTTCCTCTCGCTGATCGCTCCCGATGCATCGATCAGGACGGTGATCACCGCCGACGTGTACGGCAGCGGCGACGCGGACCGGATGCTCGGGCGTGCCCTCGCGGGTCGCGCGCGAGAGGAGATCTGCGTGGTCGGCGCGGTTGGCCACGACTTCTATGCCGGCGCGCGTGAGGGGGCCAAGGGCTTTCCTCGTTTCACCGACCCGCGGCTGAGGGACGCGTCCGGATACGCCGACTACCTGACGATGGCGACTGAGCGGAGTCTCGAGCGCTGCGGGATCGACAGCTTCGATCTGCTGCTGCTGCACAATCCCGATCGGACCGGCTACACCAGTGAGGCCGTCTGGAAGGGTATGGCTGCGCTGCGGGAGAAGGGTCTAACGCGCCTGATCGGGATCGCCCCCGGCCCCGCCAACGGCTTTACGCTCGACCTGATCGACTGTCTCGAGCACTACGGAGCGATGATCGACTGGGCGATGATCATCCTGAGTCCGCTCGAGCCGTGGCCGGGGGAGCTCTGTCTCGGCGCGGCCGCAGCCGCTCGCGTAAGCGTGATCACCCGGGTCGTGGATTACGGCGGCTTGTTTTTCGACGACGTGCTTCCCGGGCAGCGGCTGACGGCGCACGACCATCGTGGCTTCCGTCCAGCGGGCTGGATCGAGGCGGGACGGGCGCGACTGGACTCGATGCGGCCGATCGCCGAGCGTGCCGGGCTGTCGATGATCCAGCTGGCGTGCCAGTGGAACCTGGCCCACGATCCGGTCGCGTGCGTCGTGCCGACGCTGATCCAGGAGGCGGGCGACTCCGCGCGACCGGTGCAGGACAAGCGGGCTGAGCTGGCTACGCTCCGAGCCCAGGTCGGGCTCTCAGACGCTGATGTCGACGCGATCCGCGCGCTGGGCGACAACACCGGTGCCATGGTGCTCAAAGGCGCGAGCCCCCAGCACGAGGGGGAGGATCGTCCCGATCGGTGGGGCCTCGACGAGCGGCTCACGAAGGTCGCTCGGCGGTGGAAGATCGAGCCGCAGGGCGACCTGACCCAGTCCGTTCTGTCGGTGTAGCCTGTTGGAGAGAGAGTCGTGGAGCGAGACGAGACATCCGGGGGTCGCAGCATGCTGACGGGCCTGCTCGCTCCACTGCGCCTGCCCGAGCGAGTCTTCGACGCGCTCGAAGAGCTGCGAACGATTCGCATCGAGCTGACGCGCGTGCGCAAGCAGACCAAGCCGCTGGACGAACTGCTGCCGGCGCTTCAGAGCATCGAGGACACTCTCGGCAACCGGCTCGAGTCGGTCCATGACGTAGTCGTGGACCTCGAGGGCGAAGATTCCCATCTGCACCAAACGACGAGCAAGCTGAGCACCCAGGTGGAGGCGATCAGCGACATCCTCTCGCCGGTCAATGGTCGCCTCGCGATCGTCGAGCGCAGCATCAACGAGCTCGGACGTGAGGTCGCGGCGATCAACAAGAACCTCCTCGGATTGAAGGACGACGTTCAGCGGATCACCGGCTTGCGCGGGGAGCGAGGGATCATGGAGCGCGCGCGCGACGCGATCACCGGCGGCAACAAGGAAGACGAGATGCCTCTCTCTGAGGGAGAGAGGCCAGACGCGCGACCGTCGGCGAGCGGACCCCTGGAGTAACCGCCGACGTAGGGCACTCCGGGCGATGTCCCCCGGCTCGGGGACGATCCCCGCTGCTCCGGGGGGCGATGCGCCCTGCTCGGGGCGATCCCCGCTGCTGGGCTCAGGCTTGAGCGCCCCTGCGCTCGTCTCGCATCCACTCGCATCCCGCAGACAGATCCTCGACACCCAACGCGGCCGCGACGTTGAGCGACATCCCGTACCGGAAGAACTCGTCGAGCCGCTCGGACTCGGCTCCGGAAAGGCGCTCGACGCGCGTGACGATACCGGCATAGCAGGCGCGCACCCGCTCGCGAATCAGCTCGTCGTCGCACGCCGCATACGCATGGTGCTGGAGCATCAGATAGTCGCGATGGGTCTGGAGCAGCTGGACGTACGCGTTGCCCATCGCCTGCAATACGTCGCCGTCGGGAAGCGCAATCTCGGGGTCGAACTCGGCCGCCGCCCGGTCAAACGTCTCGGCGATCAGCTCGAAGCCCCGCTCGACCGCGGCCAGGAACAGCTCGCGCTTGTTGGCGAACAGGCTGAACACGTATGGCTGCGCTACCCCGACCCGCCGTGCGATCCGGTCGACCGGAGTGCCATGAAGGCCTCCGTGCGCGAACTCGTGGACGGCCGCCTCGATCAGCGCGTTCCGACGCTCGGCGGCCGGAACGCGCTGACGGGGACCTGCACTCGCTGGTCTAGATGCGGTGGCCACGATCGTCTTGACGCATGCTATGGGAGAGTCAGGCGACCTGCCCGGCAAGCTCCGCGCCGTCTGGCTGTGCGCGATCACCACCGAACCCCTCGGCGACCGCGGGGTCCGGCGCTGAGATCCGAGTCTTGAACGGCAGCGCCGCGGCGATCAGCGCCCCAGCGCCGAGCACCGCCATGCCGACCCACATCGCCGGGATCAGCCCGTTCACATAGGCCTGCGACGACGCGTAGCCGCCATGGCTTGTGAACACGGTCGCGAGTACCGCGACGCCGAGCACCCCGCCCAGCTCGCGGATCGCGTTGGCGGCTCCAGATGCCTGTCCGGCTTGGTCCGCTCGCACCGAGGACAGGATCGCGTTGGCCGACGGCGCGATCACGAGCGCCATGCCGGCGCCGGCGAGCACGAACGGGACGATCAGGCTCGCGTAGGCCTGGTGAACGCTCGCCAGCGTCGCCAGCCATCCCAGCGCGAGCGCCTGCAGGCTGAGGCCCGCGACCATGAACGGCCGGCTGCCATAGCGCTCGGAGAAGAACCCCGCCAGCGGAGCCACGACCATTATCGTGCCCGTCCACACCAGCAGCTTGACTCCGGCCTGCAGCGGCGTGTTGTGAAGCACGTTCTGCAGGTATTGGCTGAGGAAGAAGATCGAGCCGAACATCCCGAACCACATCGCCAGCGAGACGGCGTTGGTGACGGCGAAGCCGCGGTTGGCGAAGAAGCTCATCGGGAGCATCGGCTCGCTCGTACGCAGCTCGTGGCGAATGAACGCGATCGCCAGGATCGTTCCCAGCGCCAGGGCGATGATGATCTCGGGACTGCTCCAGCCCTGTGACTGCGAGCGTACGACGCCGTAGACGATCCCGAACAGCCCCGTCGATGCGAGAGCGAGCCCGCGCAGGTCCAGACGCTTGGACGGTCCGTGGCTTTCGGCGAGACGCGTCGCTGCGAGCGGGACGAGCACCGATCCGATCGGTACGTTGATCCAGAAGATCCAGTGCCAGGAAGCGGCTTGTACGACGGCGCCTCCGACGAGCGGCCCGAGCGCCACGGCGATACCGCTGATACCCGACCAGACGCCGATCGCGATTCCGCGGCGCTCGGGCGGGAAGGCGTCGGCCAGCAGGGTCAGCGTCAGCGGCGTGAGCACCGCGGCGCCGATGCCCTGCGTGACCCGCGCGGCGATCAGCAGGCCCGTGCTCGGGGCCAGCGCCGCGGCGGCGGAAGCCGCGGTGAACAGGACAATCCCGCCGATGAACATGCGTTTGCGTCCAAAGCGGTCCCCGAGTGCGGCGCCGGTCAGCAGCAGGACCGCATAGGCGAGCACGTACGCGTTGACGGTCCACTCGAGCGCCTGGATCGAGGCGCCCAGGTCGCGGTGGATGCTCGGCAGCGCGACGCTGACCACCAGATTGTCCAGGACCACCATGAACAGCCCGATCGAAACGATCGCGAGTGTCCAGCCTCTGCGGGAAGCGTCAGGAGTCTCAGCCATCGAATACCTGCCTTCTAAGTAGTGAGTGCTAACTGCTTGAGCAAAGCTTAGCAGTCGCTACTTAGATGTCAAGGGCGGATGCTCTGCTGCCATGGGGACCGCGATTCGTCCGCAGCAAATGCGAACATGCGTTCGCGTGCCGTACGCCGAGCTTCACTGCCATTCCGCTTTCTCCTTCCTCGACGGTGCCTCGCTTCCCGACGAGCTCGTCACCGCCGCGCTCGAGTTGGGCTATGAAGCCCTCGCGCTGACCGATCACAACTCCGTTTCGGGCTCGATGGAGTTCGCCGTGTCTGCGCGCGCGCTGGGGCTGCGCGCGATCCACGGGGCAGAGATCGACCTCGAGCCGGATGACTCGCGCGCGGCCCAATCAGGCGAGGCCGGATGCCGAACGGGCCGCAAGCGCGAGGGACGCCACCTGACGCTGCTGGTCTCAGACGCTCGCGGCTGGTCGAACCTGTGCCGGATCTTGACTCGCGCGCACGCGCGCACGCGCGAGGGCAGACCGGGCGCCCCGCCAGCTGGACGACTCGAGCGCCACCGAGATGAGCTAGGCCGGATGCCGAGCCGGTGGCAAGCTCGAGCGGGCGCCCCGCCCTCGGAACCGTCGATCCCGCTCGAGACGGTCCTCGAGCACGCCGAGGGTCTCGTCTGCCTGAGCGGCTGCGCGCTGCACGGCGTGCACGACGAGCCCACGCTCAGGCGGCTGCT
>JBPCRJ010000159.1:0-9231 GCA_050996975.1 Solirubrobacteraceae bacterium
GTCGGCACCTCCTCGTAGATGTGGCCCGCGTCAAGGCTGCAATCCTCGACGCGAACATCAACCCCGCTACGCGGGGTGCCGACTACCTTCGACTTGCAGCCAGCCGGTCCTCCATATTGTCTAAAGCGCTCGTTGCTCCTCGCGCGGATCGATGATGAAAGCGATCGCGCCGCGGGCCGGCCGCCTGAGTCGCCAGCGGCCCTCAGCGGTAAGGGGATTCACGCGATAGCGATCGCGCGGTTTAGGCAGCGCGCTTTGCCGATTCGGCTGTCGGTGCTTAAGCATCGGGACGGCGCTGCGGACCCACCCACCGCCTTGCGTCATCTCTCCTTGCCGCGCGAAGGCGGGCCTGCGTCCTCGACGCCCAGCCGCACGTCGCACGAGCAAAGCAGGAGCGGGTCGCGCTCCTGCGGCGGCTGCCGCGTCTGCTCGGATCCGGTAGCGCGCGAGGTCTGCTCGCACTTCTGGAGGGCCTGCGATGCAGCCTCGGCGTGGCGTGAAGCCTCGTGATGAGGTCCTCTGCAGCGGAAGCGGTCGCGCAGTGGGGAGGGCGCACCGGCGCAGACGCCGCACAGCGAGGAGCCGGTCGAGAAGGTGCTCCCTCTGGGAGCGGCTGTTCGAAAGCTGGAGGTCAGCGCTGCAGGGTTGGGGCGGGCGGCGCGCTAGCGCGGTTCGGCGATTCCCGTCTGGTAGGCGAGCACCACGAGTTGGACGCGATCGCGGGCGCCCAGCTTGGTGAGGATCCGCGAGACGTGCGTCTTGGCGGTCAGCGGGCTGAGCTGCAGTTCGCCGGCGATCTCGAGGTTGCTTAGGCCGGCGGCCACTCGCTGGAGGACCTCATGCTCACGGGGCGTCAGCTCGTCCAAGGCCGCCGGACGGTCTAGCGGGGCCGGGCGGGCGGCGAAGGCGGCGATCACGCGCCGGGTCACGCTGGGGGCCAGCAGCGAGTCGCCGCCGGCGACCGTGCGGATGGCGTGCAGCAGTTCGTGCGGCTCGCCGCCCTTGAGCAGAAAGCCGCTGGCGCCTGCGCGCAGTGCCCCGAACACGTATTCGTCGAGCTCGAAGGTCGTCAGCACGAGCACGCGCACGTCGGGCAGCGAGCCGTCGGCGGTGATTTGCTGGGTGGCTTCCAGGCCGTCGAGCTCGGGCATGCGGATGTCCATCAGGACCAGGTCGGGGTGTTGCCGGCGGGCCTCTGACACCGCCTGGCGCCCGTCGGTGGCCTCGGCGACGACCTGCATGTCTGGCTCGGCGTCGATCAGCGCCCGAAAGCCCGCGCGGACGATCGGCTGATCCTCAGCCACCAGGACGCGGATGCTCACGGCTGCTCGACGCCCAGCGGCAGGGTCGCCCGTACCTGCCAGCCGCGGCCGTGGAGCGGCCCAGCGGCTAGGCGACCGCCCACCGCGGCGGCGCGCTCGGACATGCCGCGCAGGCCGTGCCCCCCGGCGTGCACCCCGTCGGGCGCGCCCTGGCCATCGTCGGTGACTTCGATGAGCAGCTCGCTGGTCTGTGCCGCGATTCGCACGCGTGCCTGCGACGCGTGGGCATGGCGCATGACGTTGGTCAGTGACTCCTGGACGATGCGAAAGCCCGCCTGGCCCACGACGCTCGGGATGGTCGTCCCGTTGAGCTCGAGCTCGGCCTGGGCGTGCAGCCCGGCCGCTTGGGCGCGCTCCACCAGCCGAGGCACCGCCTCCAGCCCGAGCGCCGGATCGCGCGGGGCGGGGGCGTCGCGATCGCGCAGCACGTCGAGGGTCGCCCGCAGATCGGTGAGCGCCTGTGCGGAGACGTCCTTGATCTCGGTGAGGGCCGCCGTCGCGTCGGGGGACGCGCCGAGGTGAGCGGTCACCCCGGCGCGCACGTTGATGGCCACCAATGCGTGGGCCAGGGTGTCGTGGAGCTCGCGCGCGATGCGCAGCCGCTCAGTGGCGGCCTGGCGATCGACACGGTCGCGCAGCTCACGCACCTAGGCGGCCGCCTGCTCGCGCTTGGCGGCCCGCCGCGCCACGCGCGAGCGCACCAAGTCCCCCGCCACAAGGGCGGCGAGGACCGCCAGCACCCGGATGCCGGCGCCAGAGGGATCGTACGAGCGCTCGATGACCGGGATCAGCGCCACCAACAGGAGGGACAGCACAACCGTGCTCACCGTTCCGACCACGAGCGACTTGCGGCGATCGCCGTCCAGCGCCACGAAGAACAGCAGCCCGGCGGCCGCGATGCTGGCCACGTCGTAGGCTCGCAGCACCAGCACGCACGCGATCAGCCCGGCAGCGGTCACCAGCAGCGTCGGCAGGGGGAAGCGCTCGCGCCACAGCCAGGGCAGACAGGTCACCAACGCCAGCGGCACGGCCAGCGCGACGGAGCGATGACGAGTCACCGCCTCGAGGGTCAGCCCGGCCACCCCCGCGACGACGAGGACGATGTCCAGCAGACGCCGGGGATCGGAGGGCACGCGGTGAACGCTAGCGGCGCCGTGGCACCGGCACATCGGCCACGCAGACCATCGCCGTGTACCTCTCACGGAGTACGCGGACGGTCCGCGGCCCGCCTTCGAGTACTGCTCGCGCGGTAGGGCAAGTGCGTCCGCTCGGCCGACGACAGGGCGATCAGCTAGATCTAGTCTCGGCGGCGCCGATGAACTCATCCCGAGCTGAACGAGGCCCGCATGAAGACGCTGACCGCCGCCGTCCTACGCCATCGCGCGCTTGTCGCGCTGGCGTGGATCGTCCTGACCATCGTTGGCGGTCTGTTCGTCGGGAAGGCCAACAGTGCCCTGTCGCACCAGCTGGCCACGCCGGGTCTGGCGGGGTACGACGCCAACCAGGCGCTGGTCCGCCAGCTCGGCCTCGATGGCGGCGAGGCGCCGGTGATCGCTGTGCTGCACCTTCCCGCAGGGCAGACGATGCGCACAGCGGCCGGCCAGGCGACGGCTGCCCGCGTGTTTGCGGCGCCGGCGCAGAACGGCCATGTCGGGCTGATCGACTACGGAACCTCGCATGATCGCCGGCTGATCTCAGCCGACGGGCGCACGACCTGGGCGCTGTATGACATGCCCAACCCCGACGCCGGGGCCTACACCGGCGCCCAGAGCGTCATCGCACCGGCCCTTCAGCACGCGACGCCCGCCGGGGCAAGCGTCATCATCACCGGCAACGAGGCGCTGCAGAAGACCGCCGGTGGCGGCAGCTCGGGTCTCAGCACTCTGGAAGAGACCCTGATCGGCGCCGCGGCTGCGCTGCTGGTCCTGGCCTTTGTTTACGGCTCGACGATCGCCGTCGTCCCGCTGCTAATGGCGCTGCCCAGCATCCTGACGACGTTCCTGATGGTCTACGGCCTCGAGCAGCTGACCTCGGTGAGCAGCCTGGTGCAATACCTGGTCGCGTTCATCGGCCTGGGCATCGCGATCGACTACTCGCTGCTGATCGTCACCCGCTGGCGCGAGGAGCGCGAGCGCGGCGCTGACAACCGCGAAGCGATCATCGCCGCCAACAACCACGCTGGGCGGGCGGTCCTCCTCAGCGGCGTGGCTGTCGCGGTCGGCATGCTCTCGCTGCTGATCATCCCCGTTCAGTTCCTACAGGGGATCGGCCTGGCCAGTCTCCTGATCCCGCTGGCCGCCATGGCCACCGCGATCACGTTGCTGCCCGTCGTCCTGTCGGCGTGGGGGCCGGCGCTCGATCGCCATCGCGTCCGCCGCGGGTCAACAACCACCAGCCAAGCGTGGGAGCGCTGGGCCGGCCTGATCGTCAAGCGGCGGTGGGCGGCCGGGATCGTCGGCCTGATCGTCGTGATCGCCCTGGCGATCCCGGCGGTGAACATGAACACCGGTCAGCCGAGCGCAGCCTCGCTGGGTGGCTCGAGCGCCGCCGCCCAGGCATTCCACGAGCTGACGCGCCAAGGAGTTCCGGAGGCGGTCAGCTTCCCCGTGCAGGTGCTCGTCCATGGCGGTGCGGCCAATGCCCGCAGCGTGGCGGCCACCGTCCAGCGCACCAGCGGGGTCTGGGCGGCGCTCACCCCGAAGCTCCCGGGCAACGTTGACAGAGGCGACACGCTGCTGACCGTGATCCCGACCCGGGCCGGGAACACCAGCGGCGGCACCGACACCATCACCCGGCTGCGCACGGCGCTCGTCAACCAGCCCGGACAGGTACAGGTCGGCGGCGACACCGCGGCCAACATGGACTTCACCAACGCGATCTACAGCAAGTTCCCGTTCATGCTCGCCGCCATCGCGATCGTCACCTTCCTGCTCCTCGCCCGATCGTTTCGATCGGTTCCGCTCGCGCTCAAAGCAGTGGTGCTCAATCTCATCTCCCTGGGCGGCGCCTTTGGCTTCATCGTGATCTTCTGGCAGTCGGGCCACGGCTCGAACCTCGTCTACGGCGTCCACGCCACCCACGCGATCCGCAACTGGGCGCCGATCATCATGTTCGCCTTCCTGTTCGGCATCTCGATGGACTACGAGGTGTTCGTCCTGGCGCGCATGCGAGAGGAATACGACGCCACCGGTGACACCCGGCGGGCGATCGTGTCCTCGATCGGGCACACCGGCCGACTGATCACCTGCGCGGCGCTGATCCTCGCCATCTCATTCGCTTCGCTGAGCACCACCAACGACATCGCCGTCGAGGTCCCCGCCACCGGCCTCGCCGTCGGGGTCCTGCTCGACGCCGTGATCGTGCGCACCCTGCTGCTACCGGCGCTCGCCGCCCTGCTGGGCGACTGGAGCTGGTGGATGCCCGAGCCGCTGGCGCGAGCGCTGCGGATTACCCCGTCGCGCGTGCACGCGAGCGCAAGCACAGCGGACTAGCAAAGTCAGGCTCAGGCCCTCGTCGGCCCTCGAGGTCAATCGCGCAGCTGCCGTTTGCCTACGGCCCGAGGCCGGCCTCGAGTTGCCAGACCGCCGCCCGCTGATCCGCGGCACGACCGCTACCAGCCCGATGCATTCCGCCCCCCTGCCGAGCCCTCTGCGCCACGTCACAGACCGCGTGGGACCCATGCCCACGAGCGGGCGATCGCGTCGAGTGCCAACGCCGTCGAACGAGCCAAGCCACACGAGCGCCTGCAGCCCGCCACCAATCGCTGAGGCGACGCCTTGGCTGTCATCTCTGAGAAGCCGTTCTCCGACCTTTCGGCCCAGGTCAAATCGTGCTCGTGCAACGCGCTCCGCGCCTTCGGCTCCGATCGAGTCCGGGCAACCCTCAGTCAGTGAACTGTCAACGCCCTACCGGGGAGCGGCACGATTGCGGAGCCGGATCGAGATTCGGCCGGGAGTTGGCGGTGACGACTACCGGGGGTGGGTGTCGTGGGTGTCGGTCGCGTCGCGCTGTCTCTAGGTGGATGCGCTCGCGCCTCCGGCTGGCGATCCGCCTCTGCATGTTTGGCGGTGGACCTCCTCGGTCAGCGCGGTCAGCCGTTCGGTCAATGTGTGGATCTGCTGCGTTATGTCGGTGTTCTTGTTGAGCAGATCGTTCTGATACTGCGAGAGCTCGTCCCGGTGCTTGGCGGCTGCCGCCTCGTTGGCCTTGTCGGTCCGCGTCTGCGCCTTCTGGGCGATGATGACCAGCGCACCGGTGTAGAACGCGACCGCCGAGAACACGAGATTGAGCAGGATGAACGGCGCCGGGTCAAAGCCCTTCCCGTTCAACAGCCCTGTCCACGAGGCGCTCAGGAAACGGACCACGTGGTTGGCGAGCACCCAGGCGAGGATGACCGTGGAGCTGACGATCAGGAAGCCAACTGTGCCCATCCCGCTCGCCACGCGCTCGGACACCCGCTCCATGAAGCTGCTGCCCCCGGTGTACGGGGGCGACTTGGGCCCTGAATGGTGGTAGTGCTGGTGGTATCGCAACGGGTTTGGCGTGTTCATGTCTGTCTCCTGTCGTTGAAGTGCCGCTAACCGAAGCCGATCTGGAGGTTCCGCAGCGCGGGGCGCGGGTTTCCATTCGCTGGCTTGCTCGGGAGCGACCAGAACGCCGGCTCCGGGGTCCCGGGACGCGTGGGCCGGCGTGGTTCGCCCCGAGCCGGGCGGCAGCCTACGATGTTGGTGGTCCGGACTTCCGCGTCGGGTGGTCGCTCGACGGCCGCGATGAACGATTCGACGCTCCCGCTCGATACCAACACTGGTGCCGCGGCCGGATCGGTGGTGACTTCTCGGGCGAGCATCTGCATCTCGTGATCCGTGGGCCTCGTTCCAGCGGGGGGGGGACTAGACAGGACCTTGGTCATTAGCCCCGAATAGCTCGACATATACCTCGTTCGTGTCATGCGCGCGACGGCGGGGGAAGTTCGCGACATCGCGCGCGCCCGCACCCCGACGCACGGGCACCTGCGAGACCGGCTCGTTGGCATCGCGCTGGTCTCGATCGGGATCGACCTCATCTGTGCCCTGATCGCGTTCGTTTTCGAACACCACGCAAAGCAGACCCAGATAACGAGCTTCGGCAGCGCGTTGTTCTGGACCTCGACACAGCTCCTAACCGTCTCGTCCTCGATCCAGAATCCGATCTCGACCCCAGGACGCGTACTCGACGTGGCGATGGAGGCCTATGCGATCACGGTCATAGCGGGCGTTGCTGGGTCGGTCGGTGCGTTCCTGGTCAAGCGCGGACATGAGCTAGAGCAGGCCGCCGTGAAGGCGGAACACGCCGTGTAGCCGGGGCCCGTCGCGCGCCTGGATCACCAGCGGCTCACGCAACAGATCGACCGGGGCAAATGTCGGGGCAGACGCTGTCAGACCCGTGCTCGCTCAGGCAATGCGCAGACATACTCGGTCAAGGGCCTTTCGCCGGCACAAGAATGCCGAGCCCGCGGCGCCGCGAAGTCACCCGCTGCGGCCAGCTCGCCGAACGCGTGGTAGTCGCGCTGCCACGACCTAGCATCCTACGAGCAAACCGCCCCGGCCGTGTCCTGATAAAGGCCCGAGAGGGCCCTGGTCAGACAGCGCCCGAGCGGGACGGCATTCGACGAAGCGGCCACTGCCGCCTACGGACGGTGCGCGCGCGAATCACAAGCTACCCGCCCCCCGCAGGCTCTTGCACGAGCACTAGATGACGAGTCCTTTCGTCACGGCTGCCGTCGCGACGCTGGCGATCGCTACGGCGACCAAGCGCTCTTGAGCGACGCCGCCGGCGCGGGCGAGCGCTCCTCGCGCAACCCACTCGTGATCGCCGTTCGCGCTGCCAGTGGAAGCTGCATAGGCACGAAAACCTCCTTCGCTTGGGAGCTACGGCCCCGCACCTGGGCGAATAGCGGGACCCAGCCTGCTATGCCGGCGTGACGCTGACTTCCCCGCCTTGCGCGGGACGCAGGTACCCGGAATCTAGAACCTGCTTGGATCGTGAACGAACACACCCGATAGGCGAGGAAGGTTCGCGTGAACATAGAGATCCTCTCGACGGTGGCGGTGATCGCGCCCGATCCGCGGCCAGCCGCAAGCTGTACGTCGAGGCGCTCGGGCTGCCGCTCGAGAGCCACGGCGACGACTATCACCACAGCGAGCAGATCGCCGCTGCAAGTCCTTCGGTATCTGGCCGCTGTCCCAGGCTGCCGAGGCGTGCTTCGGGACGGCACAGTGGCCGGCGGGACGGCCGGTGCCGCAGGTCAGCATCGAGTTCGACGTCGCGAACGCGGCGGCGGTCGGACCGGCGGCACGCGAGCTCGAGCAGGCAGGCTATGAGCTGCTGCACCCACCGCGCAAGGAGCCGTGGGGTCAGACAGTGGCCAGGCTTCAGTCGTCGGAGGGCGCGATCGTCGGGATCTCGTATGCGCCCGTGCTGCACGACCAGGACTGACTGCAAGACGCAAGCACGACCACTTTCCTCTCTGCGCCGTTGCTACTGAAACCTCTCTCGGAGTCCCACGCGATCTTGCGCTACCTCGTCGCGCGCGAGCAACGCGAGGACCTTTACCCATCAAACCCGTGTCAGCGCGCCGCCGTGGACGAGTTCCTCGACCGTTCGCGACCGGCCTGCGATCCCAACTCTTCCAGCACGAAAGGCCGGCCCTGGGTTACGCCAACGGAGCGTTTGACGCTGTCCGCGGGACCCGGAGGCGGCAGCTCGGGCTGAGCCGCTGGTCCAGCCCCAGCTGCGAGTGCTTGAGCAGACCAATGCCGAGGACGGCACCGTCAAGGGCGGTGCGTTCACGATCGCTGACTGCTCGGTCGCCCCGTCTGCTGTATCGCACGACGGCCACCGGCCTGAACCGCTCAAATTATCCCAAGCTCACCCGTCTGCGCGACACGATCCTCGCCCGGCCCGCGTGGGCGAGCGCGTATCCAGCCGTTTGAGCGGCGCGGTCAGTACTCCGGGACCTGACCAGGAACGCTGCGGCAACGGAGAGCGTCTCGGCGCCGCCTGCCCGCGGCTCTGTCTGGTTAGCAAGGCTGATCAGCCGGGCCGATTTGCTGGCGTCTCGACTGACCGGACCAGCGGCATCGCGACCGCTTGTAATGACGGTGACCGGCGTTTGGGGTTGGCGGTGGATGGCGGTCGACCTTCCGGTCGAAGGTGCGGGGACCGCCTGGCCCTACCCGCGCGTTCTGGTCAGAATTACGACCCACTTCGTGGACGGCCGTAACCCACTCTGGCGAGGGGCTGGCCGGAGTGGAATACGGGCCCCAGGCGGCAAGAGACTCGTTCACGTCGTCGCCGACGGAGAAGGGTGGTCAAGTCAGCGACTGGCGGTGCGGAAGGCGCGGCGGTAGGCGGTGGGTGTTGTCTGGAGTCTGCGGTGGAGATGTTCGCGTAGCCCGGCCGTGGTACCGAAGCCGCTGCCGGTTGCCACTTCTTCCACTGACAGGTCGGTGTGCTCCAGCAGCTCCTGGGCGGAGCGGATGCGTTGGTCGAGCAGCCACTGAGCGGGGGTCGTGCCGGTCTCCTCGACGAAGCGGCGGGCGAAGGTGCGGGGAGAGACGGCGGCGTGGCCAGCCATCCGCTTCACCGTCAGGGGCTCGCCGAGGCGTTCGAGCGCCCACGCGCGTGTGGCCTGTAGGCCGGCTGCAAACGGACCACCCTGGGCTGATATCCGCTCGATTGGGCGTTGCAGGAACTGCGCTTGACCGCCGTCTCGGTGTGGTGGTACGACCATCCTCCGGGCGACGGTGGCGGCTCGCTCGGCGCCGAGATCCCGGCGTACGACGTGCAGGCAGAGGTCGATGCCGGCGGCCACGCCGGCGCTGGTGAGCACTGAGCCCTCGTCGACGTAGAGCACGGCTGGGTCAACGGT
>JBPCRJ010000160.1:0-63654 GCA_050996975.1 Solirubrobacteraceae bacterium
CCGGAGTCGCCGCGACGAGCGTCGCGCTGGCCACCGTCGTCCAGCCGCCCGTGCTCGTGCGCTTCTGGATCTGGGCGACCTTGCCGTTGTGCGCTGGCGTGACCGTGCCGGAGAACCTGACCAGCTGGCCAAACACGGGCGTCAGGGTGCTCAGCCGCAGCGTGACCTTGACGCGCACCCTCACAGCGGCCTGCGGGCTCGTGACCGGCGGCTTGGTCTTCACGGTGACCAGGTAGTGCGTATTGACGCTCGGCGTCACCAGGAGCGAGTAGGCGCCTGTCGGGGTCGTCGTCGTCATCAGACCGGTGGGCTTGAACCCGCCGCTGTACGGCGACGAATTCGCCTCGAGCGTGACCTTCCGGTTCGCGTTGCCCGGTCCGCTGACCTGGCCAGCGATCGTGGTCGCGCCGCCGAACGTCACCGAGGCAGGCGTCGAGGTGATCGTCACCGCGTTCCCGCCGGTCCCACCGGATGCCGCCGTCTTGAACGTCACGTAGGAGCCATTGGTGGGGGTGCCCCCCGCGCTCGTCGCGACGACGCGGACCTGGTAGGTCGTGCTGGGCGTGAGCCCGGTCACGTCCGCGCTGACGCTCTTGCCCTGTTTGCCGCTCACCGGGCCCTGTGGCGCTGTCTGGGTAACGGAGCCCATGGGCGTGTTGTATTGGAAGTAAAACGTCGTGGCGTTGGCGACGTTCCCGTTGAGCGTGGCCGAGGTGCTCGTGATGTTGGTGGCGGGGCTGGTCGTCGCCACGGGCGTCGCGGTCGGCGTTGCCGCCACCGAGACGTCCACGCCTGCCACCGATATGGCCAGCCCGGTGAGCAGCGCGAAGACCACCGCGGTCACCGGTGTCCGCCGCCGCGCAGGTTGGTGCCGGGGCCGTCTGTTGTCACTTCTCATATGGTCCTCCCGTTCGGGTGCCAGTTTGGGGCACCGCTCAATGGATGCGGTCCCACCCGGCGAGAGGAATGATCGCCGCCCCTTGTGGGCGACTCGATCCAGGAGCAGCGGGCATGGGCCGCGTATAGACATCAACCCCCACGAGGCCCGATCGGAGCGGTAAACCGAGACCCAGCTTTGCTAGCGCGCGACCCCCTACTCGGTTGACCGGTCCATCCCTGCAACGCTAACCTCTTATGGAGAGTCGCTTGTCAAGTCGCCAGCACTGGATGCCCGCGGCGAGGGCAGGCATCTTGTCGGTTGAAGGGGCGGCAGGTCTGGCTGGTGCGCGACGCGCGGTCAGACTCTTATGCGCGGGTGGACGGGTTGGCTCCCGTCTCCGCAGGGCCGGTTTTCGTCGTGAGAGCCCGGCTGTCTGATATGGCGGTCGGTTTGTCAAGTGCGCGTGGGTGATCGTGGCCGCTGAGCGTCCTTGCGCCGGGCGGTTGGTGGGGCGGACCAGGGAAACAGTCGCTCGTTGGACTGTTTTGTCAGCCAGATAGCGGTTTCTAGCGGTTCATAGCGGTCAGCAGTCGCCAAGCCGAATGCGCCGAATCCCCAGTAACAACGGGAGATTCCTGCAAACAAAGATATGCCGGAGGAGGGACTCGAACCCCCGACACGCGGATTATGATTCCGCTGCTCTAACCGACTGAGCTACTCCGGCGGGACGGGCGAGTCTAGCGGTGCCGGGTCGCCTGGTCGGCGATCGCCGGGCGCGGCCGGCCGCCGCTCGAAGCTCGAGCCGGCGGGCGATTTCGACACCTACATATGATCCACGGGTGCCCGATCTCGCCCCTGCCGTCAGCACTGTCGTGACTCAGTGTCTGGCGGTGAAGCCCGCCGAGAACGTGCTTGTGATCGTGGATGCGGGCACGCGCGAGATCGGTGAGGCGCTGCGCGACGAGGCTGGCGGTGCGGGCGCGGACGCAGTGCTGGCGGTGATGGACGAGCGCGCCACCGACGGGACCGAGCCGCCGCGACCGATCGCCGCCGCGCTTGGGGGGTGTGACGTGTTCATCGCGCCGACGAGCAGGTCGTTGAGCCACACGGACGCGCGCAGGCGCGCGAGCGAGGCGGGCGCGCGCGGCGCGACGATGCCCGGAGTGACCGCCGAGATGCTCATCCGGGTGATGGCGGTTGACTTTGACCTGATGGGACGGCGCTCGAGGGCAATCGCCGCGCTGCTGGACGCGGGCACGACCGCCCGGCTGAGCTGTGCGCGCGGATCTGACCTGACGCTCGATCTCACGGGCCGCCGCGGCCTCGCCGACGATGGTGACCTGACGGCGAACGGTGCATTCGGCAATTTGCCCTGCGGGGAGGGGTTCATCGCCCCGCTTGGCGGGGAGGGCCGGATTCTTGCCTCGAGCCTGGCGCCACTGGGTCTCAGCGACGAGCCGGCGGTCCTGACGGTGCGCGCAGGACGGATCGTCGCCGCGCGTGGCGGGTTGGGGCCGCAGTACCTCGCGCGGCTGCTGGCGCCCGGAGAGCGCGGCACCAACCTCGCCGAACTCGGCGTGGGGACCAACGACTGCGCGCGGCTGACCGGCAACATGCTCGAGGACGAGAAGATCCTCGGCACCGTCCACATCGCCTTCGGTGCGAGCGCGGGGATCGGCGGCACGGTCTCCGTCCCGATCCATCTTGACGTGGTCGTGCTCGACGCCAGCCTCGAGATCGATGGCCAAGCGGTGCTTGATGACGGACGCTTCGTGGTCGACCTCCCGGCGCCGTCGCACAGCCCCCAGCCCCCTGCGTGACCACGCTGCTGGCCGTCCCGAACGTTTCGGAGGGCCGGGATCCCGACGCGATCCGCGCGATCGTCAAGGCCTTCGAGGGTCTGCGGGACGACGCTGGTGCCCGCGCCAGTCCGCGGGAGCAAGCCGGTGCCTTCACGGCTCCGCGGGGTCAGGTGAGCGCCACAGCCACCCGGCTGCTCGACCTGCACTCCGATGCCGATCACCATCGCAGCGTGTTTACGCTGGCGGGCGAGCCCGGCCGCCTCGCGGGCCCAGTCACGTGCGGCGCGCGCGAGGCGATGCGCCGGATCGATCTGGCTCGACACATCGGGATCCACCCCCGGGTCGGGGCGATCGATGTCGCGCCGATTGTCTACCTCGACGAGCGCGATCGCGGCCCCGCGATCGCCGAGGCGCTCGTGCTGGCGGACACGCTCGGCCACGAGCTCGGGCTTCCCGTGTTCCTCTACGGGGAGCTGGCGGACGGGCGTACCCGCGCGCAGATCAGGAACGGAGGTTTGGCGGCGCTGGCCGAGAGGATCGCGAACGGCGAACTGCGCCCCGACTTCGGCCCCATGCGGCTTCACCCTACGGCCGGCGCGGTACTCGTCGCCGCTCGCCCGCCGCTCGTGGCGTTCAACGTCGAACTGGCCTCGCCCGCGACGGTTGAGGACGCGAGGGCGATCGCCGCCAAGATCCGTCAGGGCGGACCGGAGGGGTTGGTCTCGGTCCGCGCGATCGGCTTGTGGCTGGCCCACCGCGGGGTCGCGCAGGTCTCCACCAACGTGGAAGATCACCGCGCGACGCCGCTGAGAGAGATCGTGAGTGCGGTCGCGCGCCACGCGCGCGCCAGCGCCGCCGAGCTCGTCGGCTTGGCCCCCCGCGTGGCTTTCGACGGCTTCCCCGACGACGTGCCGGTGCGCGGGCGGGCGACGATCGAGGACGCAATCGCGGCGACACCTTCTAAGCTTTCCTGACCATGCCTCCGACCAAGCGCAAGCGTCGCTCCAAGCACCGCGGGACCGCGGCGGGGGCGATCCAATCGAGGGGTCGCACGGGACGACCGCCGACCGCCGAGGAGCGCAAGAAGCAAACGCGCATGAGCGCCAAGGAGAAGCGCCTGAACACGCCACCGACCTGGAAGGGCGCGGCGATACGCGCGGGGTTCGCCTCGCTGCTCCTGCTCGCGTTTCTGCTGATCACATCGAAGGGGACGGGTAAGATCGTGGCTTCCGTGGGCTTCACCGTGGCCATGTTCGCGGCCTACGTCCCGGGCGGTTACTACCTCGAGCGGTTCCTGTACCGTCGCCGCCAGAGCAGGAGAGAGACGATCCGCAGTGCCAAGGACGCGCCGCGGGGCAAGGAGACGCCGCGGAGCAAGGACGCGCCGCGGAGCAAGGAGGCGCCTCGCGGCAAGAAGACGCCCCGCACCAAGGGCACGCCCCGCACCAAAGACACGAATCGCGACCAGGACAGCGCTCGCGACAAGGAGCCAAGCAAGTGATCGACGTCCGCATGTTCACGGTCGGTCCGCTGCAGGAGAACTGCTTCATCGTCCGCGCCGCCGGCTCCAGTCATGCCCTGATCATCGATCCCGGCGACGAGGCAGCCAGGCTGATCGAGGCGATCGACGCACTGGGGATCGAGGCGGTCGACGCGATCCTGCTCACGCATACGCACTTCGACCACATCGGCGCGGTCGCCCCGGTGGCGAAGGCGACGGGAGCGCCGGTCTACTGCCCGGAGCTCGAGGCGGAGGTGCTGTCGAACATCATGGACTACGTGCCCTGGTCGGAGTTCGGCCCGTTCGAGAGCTACGACGCCGACCACACCGTCGCGGGCGGCGAGACGCTCGCGCTCGCTGGCCTTGAGATCGCCGTACTGTTCACCCCCGGCCACAGCCCCGGTCACGTCAGCTACGCGATCCGGGAACACCATCGCGATCCCGTCGCCGGCCCCGATCCCGCGTCTGGCCGCGATCCGGGGGCTGGGACCGAGCCCGCTCTGTTCTCCGGCGACGTGCTGTTTCAAGGCTCGGTCGGACGCGTCGATCTTCCCGGCGGCGACTGGCCGACGCTGGCGCGTTCGATCGAGCTGCTGCTCGACACGTTCGCCTCCGCGACGACCGTGTATCCGGGGCACATGGGGCGCACGACGCTCGGGGCCGAGCGCGCGAGCAACCCGTTCCTGCGCGAGCTCGCGCGCCAGTGACTCCTCGCGCCCGGAGCCAGCAACCATGATCCAGGCTCCGCGCGGCACGTTCGACGTGCTCCCGGAGGCTCACGCGCAGCGAGAGCGCCTCGAGACCCACGCCCGAAAGATCCTCGGCGCGGCGGGCTACCGCCGGATCGAGACGCCGGCGTTTGAAGCCACCGAGCTGTTCAAGCGGGGTGTGGGGGAGGCCACCGACATCGTCCAGAAGGAGATGTACACGTTCGACGACGGGGGCGGGCGGTCGCTGACGCTGCGCCCTGAGGGGACCGCTCCGGTGTGCCGGGCCTACATCGAGCACGGGATGCGCAAGCTCGCGCAGCCGGTGAAGCTGTATTACCTGTCGAGCTTCTTTCGCAGCGAGGCGCCCCAGCGCGGGCGCTACCGCCAGTTCTGGCAGGTCGGAGCCGAGGCGATCGGCTCCGCCGCGCCGGAGACCGACGCGGAGCTGATCGTGCTGCTGACCGAGCTGCTGGACGCGCTCGGCGTCCGGGACCTGCGGCTTCACCTCGCGAGCCTCGGGACGCCCGCGACGCGCGCGCAGCACCGCGAGGAACTGACCGCGTACCTGCGCAAGCACGAGGCGCAGCTCTCGCCGGTGGTTCGCAGCCGGATCGAGCTCAACCCCCTGCGCGCCTTCGATGCCACCGATGCCGCCACGCGCAACACCATGCGTGACGCGCCCAAGCTGCTGGAGCGCCTGGCTCCCGAGGATGCCGAGCACTTTGAGACCGTCTGCGCGCTGCTCGCGGGCGCCGGGATCGAGTACGAGCTCGATCCGACCCTGGTGCGCGGCCTGGACTACTACACCCGCACCCTGTTCGAGTTCTCCAGCGACGCGCTCGGCGCCCAGTCGGGTGTCGCGGGCGGCGGACGCTACGACGGGCTGATCGAGCAGCTCGGGGGCCCCCCGACCCCGGCGTCGGGCTGGGCCGCCGGGATCGAGCGGATGCTGCTGGCCGCCGGCGAGCAGCCGAGCGCGCCCGAGCCCGTTGACCTGTTCGTCGCGCTCGCGGCGCCCGGGGGCGCCCGCGCGGGTTTCGAGCTCAGCCATCAGGCGCGCCGGGCGGGGCTCAGCGCGCAGCTCGAGCTGGCCGGCCGCTCGCTCAAGGGCCAGCTCAAGCACGCCGACCGGATCGGCGCCCGCTATGTAGCGATCGTCGCCGACTCCATCACCCTCAGAGAGATGCAGTCCGGCGACCAGCGTGAGCTGCCTCCCTCCGACGTGATCCCGACAATCCTGCGCGGGACCCGGGTGGCGTGACGCCGATGCAGCCCCCTCGCCCCAACCGCTACCGCGACGCGTGGTGTGGCCAGCTGACCGCGCCACGTGCGGAAACCAGCGCCCGCGTCGCGGGCTGGGTGCACCGCCGCCGGGACCACGGCGGCCTGATCTTCATCGACCTCCGCGACCGCTCGGGGATCGTGCAGCTCGTATTCCATCCCGAGAGCGCACCCGAAGCCCACCGGGAGGCGCACGCGCTGCGCTCCGAGGACGTGCTCACGGCGAATGGGACCGTCACCAGACGGGAGCCCCAGAACGTCAACCCGAAGCTCGCGACCGGCGAGATCGAGCTGTCGGTGGGCGAGCTCGAGATTCTCGCCGACGCCGACACGCCGCCGTTCCCGCTCGACGAGGAGGTGCCCGTCGAGGAGGCGCTGCGGTTGAAGCACCGCGCGCTCGATCTGCGCCGCGCACCGATGCTCGAAGCGCTGGCGCTGCGCCACCGCGTCGTCGCGACGATCCGCGGGGTGCTCGATGCGCGCGATTTCCTTGAGGTCGAGACGCCATTCTTGACTCGCTCGACGCCCGAGGGAGCGCGCGACTTCCTCGTTCCCGCTCGCACCGAGCCGGGGTCGTTCTACGCGCTGCCCCAATCGCCACAGCTGTTCAAGCAGCTCTTGATGATCGGCGGCCTCGAGCGCTACTACCAGATCGTGCGCTGCTTCCGCGACGAGGATTCGCGCGCGGACCGCCTGCCCGAGTTCACCCAGCTCGACCTCGAGATGGCGTTCGTCCAGGAGGACGACGTGATCGAGACGATCGAGGCGGTGATCGGGGAGGTGTTCGCGCGTGAGGGCTTCGCCGTCCCGCCGCCCCCCTGGCCGCGGATCAAGTTCGCCGAGGCGGTGGGGCGCTACGGCTCCGATCGACCCGACACGCGCTTCGGGTTGGAGCTCCGGGACCTCAGCGAAGCCGTCGCGCACTCGGGATTCGGCGTGTTCGCGGGAGCGTTGAGCGCGGGCGGAGTCGTGCGCGGGATCAACGCGGGCGCGCGCGAGCTGCCCCGCTCAGAGCTCGACGCGCTGACCGAGCTCGCCAAGCGACACGGCGCGAAGGGACTCGTGTGGGCCTTCGCGCAGGAGGAAGGCTGGCGCTCGCCGATCGCGAAGTTCCTGCAGGCGGCGGAGATCGTCGCCGTCAACGAGCGTCTGCAAGCCGCTCCGGGTGAGCTGCTGCTGATTGTCGCCGATCAGCCCAAGACCGCCAACCAGGTGCTCGGGGCGCTGCGCACCGAGCTGGCCAAGCGCTTTGCCCTGATCCCCGCCGGCGCCCACGACATCCGCTGGGTGGTCGAGTTCCCGATGTTCCTGTGGCATCCGGAGGAGCAGCGCTGGGACGCCGAGCATCATCCGTTCACGGCCCCCACCGGCGACCTCGACGACCCCGCGAGCCTGCTCTCGCGCTCCTACGACCTGGTGCTCGACGGCAACGAGATCGGCGGCGGCTCGATCCGCAACCATCGCCGCGAGGTGCAACAGCGCGTGTTCGAGCTGATCGGCTTGGATCAGGAGCAGGCGCAGTCACGCTTCGGCTTTCTGCTCGACGCACTGCGCTACGGCGCGCCGCCGCACGGCGGGATCGCGATGGGGATCGACCGGATTGTCGCGCTGCTCGCCGGACGCGAGAACATCCGCGAGGTGATCGCCTTCCCCAAGGCGACCAGCGGCGCCGACCCGCTGACCGGCGCGCCGGCGCCAGTCGACTCCGCCCAGCTACGCGAGCTGGGTCTGAGACTCGTCTAGGCGGACCAGGGACCACCGATCAACATCAGTAAAAGGCGGGCTCCGCCCGCCCTATTCAGGTGTCCGGGAAACTCGCGCGTCTATCCTCGCCGGGGATGGACCGCATCGCGTTCGAGCATCACCTGACCTCGCCCCAGGGCCTTGGCCGCGTGCCGCCGGGCGCCTTCAGCGTGACCGCGGGCGGCGGGGACTGCTGTGACCGGCTCCGGTTCTCACTCAGCCTTCAGGGTGAGCGCGTGCTCGACGCCGGCTTCGACGCGCACGGCTGCGGGGCGGCGAGCGCGGCGGGCAGCGCGGCCGTGACGCTGGTGCGCCAGCGCTCGGTGCTGTCGGCGGCATGCATCGGTGCGGATGAGATCGCCGGCGAGCTCGGCGGGCTCAGCGCCGCCAAGCGTCATGCGGCCGCACTTGCCGCGGACGCGCTCGCGCGGGCGCTGGGAATGGCCGTCCGCGAGCGGGGCGCGTTGCTGGCCCCACCGGCCGGCCGCACGCTGGTGGCGCTCAGCGGCGGCGTCGACAGCGCCGTGGCGGCGCTGAAGTGCGCTGAGCTGGGGGAGACGGTGGCGGTGACGCTCGAGCTGTGGTCAGACCCCCAGAACGACGAGCGCCGCAGCTGCTGTTCGGCGCTCGCGGTCTCCCAGGCGCGCTCGCTCGCGCACTCGATCGGCCTGCCGCACTTGACGATCGACCTGCGCCAGGAGTTCCGGACGGGTGTCGTGGAGCCGTTCATCGCCGGCTACGCCGCCGGCGAGACGCCCAACCCGTGCGTCGGCTGCAACGGCCACGTGCGCCTGGACGCGATGCTCGCGCTGGCCGAGCGCCTCGGCTGTGAGCGGCTCGCGACCGGGCACTATGCCCGCACCGGGCAGGACGAGCACCCGGCCGGGCCGCTGCTGCGCACCGCCGCCGATCCGGCCAAGGACCAGACCTACATGCTGGCCGCGCTTGACCCGGCGTCGCTGGCGCGGATGCGCTTCCCGCTCGGGGAGCTGACCAAGCCGCAGGTGAGGCGGATCGCGGCGCGGGCGGGACTGGCGGTCGCCGACAAGGCGGATTCGCAGGACCTCTGCTTCCTGGCCGGGACCGACCGGGCCAGCTTCCTGGCGCGGCACGGCGGGATCGGGGACCGTGACGGGACGATCGTCGATCGGGACGGCACCGTGCTAGGCCGCCACGCCGGCCAGCATCGCTTCACCGTCGGGCAGCGACGCGGGATCGGGGTCGCCCGCGAGGAGCCTCTGTACGTGCTCGACAAGGACGCGGCGCGGGGTCGCGTGGTCGTCGGCCCGCGATCGGCGCTGCGGACCTCACGGGTCGCGCTGCGCGACGTGCGCCTGCACCGGCCCGGAGATCGCGTTGACGGTGTCAAGCTCCGCTACCACTCGCGACCACTGCGCGCGCGCCTCGCGGACGACGCCGCCGCCGGTCGCCATCCCGCGCTCTCGCTTGAGCTCACCGACGTCGCCGAGGGCGCCGCTCCCGGCCAGCTCGCCTGCCTGATGGACGGCGAGCTGATCGTCGGATGGGCGACGATCGGCCGGCAGCGCTGAGCCTAAACTCCCGGCTGATGACCACGCAGGAGATCCGCCGCAGATATCTCGAGTTCTTCGAGCAGCGCGACCACCTGCGCCTGCCGTCGGCATCGCTGATCCCTGCCGAGCTTGACCCCTCGGCGCTGTTCACGATCGCGGGCATGCATCCGCTGAAGCCGTACTTCTCCGGGGCGCAGCGCCCCCCGCATCCGCGCGCGACGAGCGCTCAGAAGACGTTTCGGACGGTGGACATCGAAATCATCGGGACCACCCCCAGCCACCTGACGTTCTTCGAGATGCTCGGCAACTTCTCGTTTGGGGACTACTTCAAGCGCGAGGCCGTGCAGTATGCGTGGGAGCTCTCGCTGGAGGGCTTCGGCTTTCCCGCCCAGGACATCTGGATCACCGTGTTCGCCGGCGACGAGCGCCTCGGCCTGGGTCCCGACGAGGACGCGATCGAGGCGTGGCTGGAGGTCGGAGTCCCGCGCGAGCGGATCGTCGAGTGCCCGCGCTCGGAGAACTTCTGGCAGTCGGGCCCCACGGGACCGTGCGGCCCGTGCTCGGAGCTGTACCTCGACCGTGGGGTGCACCTGGGCAAGCCCGAGGACCTTCCCGGCGGTGAGAATGAGCGCTTCCTTGAGTACTGGAACCTCGTGTTCATGCAGTTCGATCAGAACCCGGTCGACGTGCTCGCACCACTGCCGGCCAACAACATCGACACGGGGCTCGGACTGAACCGGCTCGCGGCGATTTTGCAGGGCAAGCCCTCGGTGTTCGAGACCGATCAGCTCGCGCCGCTGATCTACCTTGGCGAGGAGCTCTCCGGGCGCCGCTACGGTCAGGATCTCACGACCGATCGCGCGCTGCGGGTGCTCGCCGACCACGGCCGCGCGATGACCTTCCTGATCGCCGACGGTGTGGTCCCCTCGAACGAGGATCGCGGCTACGTGCTGCGGCGGATCATCCGCAAGGCGATCCTTCAGGGCGCTCACACGCTCGGGCTCGACCCCGGCTTTCTCGGCCGCTACGCCGAGCGGGTGACGGAGCTGATGGGCAGCGAGTACGGCGAGCTTCACGAGCAGCGGGACAGCGTGCGCCGGTGGCTCTCCGCCGAGGAGGAGGGGTTCGGCCGCACGCTCGTGCAGGGCACCAGGCTGCTCGACGAGCTGATCGCCCGCGCTCGCGAGGCGCAGGCGGAGGAAATCTCCGCCGCGGACGCGTTCCTGCTCCACGACACGTACGGATTCCCGATCGAGCTGACGCGCGAGCTGATCGCCGATCAGCGCCTGAGGACCGACGAGCCGGGCTTCGAGGCGCTGATGGACGAGCAGCGCTCGCGGGCCCGCGCGGGGTCGGCTCGGGGCCGCGCCCGCGACACGATCCGCGAGCGCGCGCTGGCGCTCGCCGGTGAGGCGGGATTCGCGACCGAGTTCGTCGGCTACGAGACGACCGACCGGGAGACGACGATCGGCGCCCTCGCGGCCGAGGAGGACCCAGCTGGATCTGGAGAGGCCGCCCCCGGACGGGTGCTGGTGAAGCTGGTCGAGTCGCCGTTCTACGCCACCGGCGGGGGCCAGGTCGCGGATGGTGGCTACATCGAGTGCGCCGAGGGCGACTGTCTGGCGCGGGTCGACGACGTCGTGCGGCTCGGCGATGACCAGGTGCTGGCGCTCGTGCCCGAGCGCGGCTCGCTCGCGCTCGGTGAGCGGGTGCACGCGCGCGTCGATCGCGCCACGCGCCACGCGACTGAATCCAACCACACCGCCACGCACCTGCTGCACGCCGCGCTGCGCAACCGCCTGGGCACCCACGTGCACCAGGCGGGCTCCTACGTCGGGCCCGACAAGCTCCGCTTCGACTTCACGCACGGGGCCGCCTTGACCCCCGAGGAGCTGGCCGCCGTGCAGGATGACGTGAACTCGTGGATCCTTCAGAGCCAGCCGGTCAGGGCGCTCACGACCACGCTCGACGAGGCGCGGCGCCTCGGCGCGATGGCGCTGTTCGGCGAGAAGTACGGCGAGATCGTACGAATGGTCGAGGTCGGGAATGGGGTCGGAGACTACGTCGGGGTCGAGGTCGGGGAGCGTTCGAGCACCGTGTCCCGAGAGCTGTGCGGCGGCACGCACGTGCGCGGCACCGCCGAGATCGGGCTGTTCAAGGTGCTGAGCGAGACCTCCAGCGCCGCCAACGTGCGACGGATCGAGGCGATCACCGGACCGGCGGCAATAAATCTGCTGCGAGCTCACGACCGAGCGCTCACGGAGGCGGCGCAGGCGCTGCGCGTCAGGGCCGACCAAGTCCCCGACACGGTCGAGGGCCTGCTCGCGCGCGTGCGCGAGCTGGAGCGGTCCGCCCGCCAGGTGGGCGACGGGCAGCGGAACGGTGCGCTCGATGTCGACGCGCTGGCGCGCCGCGCGGTGCAGAGCGCCGGCGCGCAGGTGCTCACCGCTGCGGTGCAGGTGTCCGACGGCAAGGCACTGCTCGAGCTCGCCGACCGGCTGAAGGCCAAGCTTCCGGACGCGGCGATCGTTCTCGGCAGCGCGGCCCAGGAGCGCGTCGACCTGATCGCCAGCGTCGCGCCCGCGCTGGTAAGCAGAGGAGTGCGCGCCGGTGAGCTCGTCAAGCTCGCCGCGACACTCGTCGGAGGCGGCGGGGGCGGGCGTGACACGCTCGCGCGGGCCGGCGGCCGCGACCCGGCCAAGCTCCCGGACGCGATCGAGGCGGCGCGCCAGGCGATCGAGGCGGCGCTGCGCGAAAATCAATAAGGTCGTGAGGGTGCTCGCGCTCGACTACGGCAGCGCTCGCTGCGGGTGCGCGGTCAGCGACCGGACGGGAGTGCTCGCGACCCCGATCGAACCGGTCCTGCGGCCCCGCACGCGGGCGGGCCTGAAACGGCTGCAGGCGCTGGTCAGAGAGCGCGCCGTGGAGCTGGTCCTCGTCGGCCTGCCGCTGTCGCTGTCGGGCGGAGATTCGGCCCAGACGACCGAGACGCGCGCGTTCGCGGCAACCCTCGAGCGCGAGCTCTCGGTACCGGTCGAGCTCCACGACGAACGCTTCACCACGCGGTTGGCGGCGCGGAGCGGGGGGGGGACGAGCGAGGACTCGCGCGCCGCGGCGCATCTGCTCGAGAGCTGGCTGTCGAGTCGGGAGACCGCTGTCGGTGAGTGAGCGGCGAGAGCGGACCGACGCGGAACGGGAGGCGGCACGGCTCGAACGCGAGCGCCGGCGGGTGGGACACAAAGCGCCGCGGGAGACGACGAAGTCGCCGCGGGGAGCGTCTCGGAAGGCGCCTCCGGGGTCGATCGAGGCTGTTCCGGGGCCGATCGAGCCGCCGGGTGGGTCGATGGGGGCTGTTCCGGGGCCGATCGAGCCGCCAGGTGGGTCGATGGGGGCTGTTCCGGGGCCGATCGAACCGCCGGCGTCCGCCGATCCTCTGATCCCCATCAGTCGTCCTGCGGTGCCGTCGTCCAACGCGGGCTCGATCAGACTCGACACCATCCCCCTCGAAGTGCGCGCCGACGAGTCCGAGCTTCCCGTTGGGACGCGGCGGGTCTCGCGGCTGCATCGTGCCCGGGCGGGGCGACGCCCGACCCAGCGGGGTGCGATCACCCGCCGGTCGCGACTGCGCGGGCGTGGGACCGGAAAGCATCGCGCCGGTCGGGCCTTTGCGCTGATCGCGCTGCTGCTCGTCGCGGCCGTGATCTGGTTCCTCGTCCAGCTGTATCAGCCGTTTCATGGATCGAGCCATGGCACTCTCACGGTCACGATCCCGGCGCATACGAGCTCCAGCCAGGTCGGCGACCTGCTCGCGCGCGACGGCGTGATCGGCTCGAGCTTCTTCTTCGAGCTGCGGGCGACGCTCGGCGGGAACCGCAGCGACCTGCGCCCTGGGTCCTATCGGCTGAAGCTCGACATGAGCTACGGCACGGTGCTGAGCATTCTCACCACTCCCCCTCCGGCGGCGAAGGTGACCGAGCTGACGATCACCGAGGGGCGGACCCGTCGCCAGATCAGCGCTCTGCTCCACGCCCAGGGGGTGCGCGGCGGTTATTTCTCCGCGACCCGCAGCTCGGCGCTGCTTGACCCCCGCAGCTACGGCGCGCCGCGCGGCACCGACTCGCTCGAGGGGTTCCTGTTCCCCTCGACTTATCAGCTGCGTGAGCCGATCTTTGCCCCCGCCCTGGCTGCCGACCAGCTGCGAACGTTCAAGCAGCGCTTCGCGAGCGTGGATCTCGCCTACGCCCGGCGGCGGCACTTGAGCGCCTACGGCGTTCTGATCGTCGCCTCGATGGTTGAGGCCGAATCGCCCAAGGCCCACGACCGTCCCCTGATCGCGTCGGTGATCTACAACCGGCTACGCGACGGAATGGCGCTTCAGATCGACGCGACCACCCGCTACGCAACCGGCAACTACACCCAGCCGCTGACCCACTCCGAGCTTGCTTCTTCCTCGCCGTATAACACCCGGATCCACAAGGGGCTGCCGCCGACGCCGATCGACAATCCCGGGTTGGATGCGATCCAGGCCGCGGCACACCCGGCTCAGTCGAACTATCGGTACTTCGTGGTCAAGCCGTGTGGCAACGGTGACCAGGCCTTCAGCTCGAGCTATTCACAGTTCCTGACCGATCAACAGCGCTACCAATCCGCGCGAAGCCAGCGCGGCGGTCGTTCGCCGACGCGTTGCTAGTGCGGCGATCGCTCGCCGGTGCTGAGCCACCCCGCGCTTGGGCACCCGGCCACAGGGTGCGTTCGTGAGCTCACTGGCACCGGCCGCCGCTTCGCCGGTCGATCGGGTCCGCCTTGGCGTCCTGGGCTGGCCCGTCAGCCACAGCCGCTCGCCCGCGATCCAGAACGCGGCGCTGGCCGTCGTGGGGCTCGCCGGCTGGCGCTACCAGCTGCTCCCGGTGTCTCCGGAGCTGCTCGCGCCGACGGTCAGGGCCCTGCCGGGAGCCGGGTTCCGGGGGGTCAACGTCACGATTCCCCACAAGCAGGCCGCGCTGGCGCTCGCCGGCCAGGCGACCGACACTGCGCGCGCGATCGGCGCCGCCAACGTGCTCACGATCGGCCCCGGGGGTGAGCTCACGGCTGCGAACACCGACGCTCCCGCGCTGATCGGCTCGCTCCCGTTCACGCCGGCGGGTAGGACCGCGCTCGTGCTCGGAGCCGGGGGAAGCGCGCGGGCCGCGGTCTGGGCACTGCTCGACGCAGGCGCCGCGGAGGTTCGAGTCTGGAATCGCACGAGCGAGCGTGCCCGGCGGCTGTGCGCTGAGCTCGGCGGCACGCCGGTGCAGGACGCCGAGCCCGCCGATCTGCTGATCAATTGCACGTCCAGTGGCCTGGACGCCGCGGAGCGCACGTTCGACCAGCTCCCGCTCGACGCCGATCAGCTGGTCGGGTACGAGTGCGTGGTCGACCTCGTCTACACGGGCTCCAGCCGGCCAGGTACACCGCTCGCGCGAGCGGCGCGCGCGCGGAAGCTAGCCGTCGTCGACGGGCTCGAGCTACTCGTGGGCCAGGGCGCGCTCAGCTTCGAGATCTTCACGGGCCTGAGCGCTCCAATCGGGACCATGCGCGCCGCCGCCCGGGGCGATCGTCACCCCCCGGAGTAAGCTGCCCGTCGCCTCTCGGCCCCGTCCGCGCGGGCGCCCCGCGGTATCGTCAGGCACCGATGATCGTCACCGAGGCTGTCCATTCCTATCTTGACGGTCTGCGTCCCGCGCCCGACCCTGTCCTGGCGGAGATGGAGGCGCAGGCGGCGCGCGAGGGGATCCCGATCGTCGTGCCCGAGACGGGGGCTCTGCTGCACGTGCTCGCGCTCGCCCACGGGGCGCGGCGGATAGTCGAGATCGGCACCGCGATCGGCGTCTCGACGCTGTACCTCGCGCGCGCGCTGGCCCCCGGCGGCGTGGTGGTCTCGTTCGAGATCGACGCGCAGCGCCATGCCGCAGCGCGCGATTACCTCGACCGGGCCGGCGTCCTCGAGCGTACGGACCTGCGGCTGCAGGACGCCCGTGCGGGGCTCGATTCGCTGTCGGGACCCTTCGACATGGCGTTCGTCGATGGTGTCAAGTCGCAGTACGTCGACTACGTCGAGCTGCTGTTGCCGTTGCTTGGCGCCGGGGCAGTGCTGGCGGTCGACAACACGCTGATGTCGGGAGCGGTCGCCGAGGGACGCGGCGACGGTCACTGGAGCGACGAGCAGGTCGCGACTGCGCGGGCACTCAACGAGCGCCTGCTCGGCGATCAGCAGCTCACCGGCACGGTGACGCCGGTCGGCGACGGCGTGCTCGTCGCCGTGCGGCGATGAGCCGGGCGCCGCGGATGAGTCCGGCGCTGCGGTGCTGGCGATGAGCCCGGCGCCGCGGCGACCCGCCCGGCCACGAGGCGCCCCCGCCGGAGTGCGCGGAGGCGCAGCCGGGGCCCGTGGGGGTCCGCCACCCGAGCTCGATCGCAGCGCATGCTCGCCCTGCCGGGGGACGGGGCAGATCAGCTCCAACCTGGGCGCCACCAAGCACGAGCTGGCGTGCCCGTGGTGCGGAGGCAGCGGTCGATTCCAGGTGGGGAAGGACGCCCAGGACCACCCGGCCGAGGGGGAGCAGTCAGTGGGGGAGACTGACCGGGCGAAGGGGGCGCCATCGTGATCGCCCGACGTGGTCCGCCGGCTCAACTTTGACCTGGGCAGCGCGGGACACGCCGCGTAACCTAATCCGCCGATGGCGCTGAACCTGATCACGGCCGGCGAGTCGCATGGCCCCGGACTGACGTGCATCCTCGAGGGCCTGCCCGCCGGCCTCACGCTGGACCGAGACGAGCTCAATCGCGACCTCGGGCGGCGCCAGCTCGGGCATGGGCGCGGGGGCCGGATGAAGATCGAGCGCGATCAGGTCACGGTCACCGGGGGGGTGCGCCACGGCCGCACGCTCGGAGGTCCGATCGCGCTCGGCATCCCCAACCGCGACTACGCCAACTGGGAGGAGCGGATGAATCCCTGGCCAGTCGACGCCGAGCTCCAGGAGGTGCATCTGCCGCGGCCGGGGCACGCCGACCTGGTCGGCACGCAGAAATACGGGCTCAGCGACGTACGCGACGTGCTCGAGCGCGCGAGCGCGCGGGAGACGGCGGCTCGCGTCGCGGGCGGCGCGGTGGCGAAGGCGTTCCTGCGCGTGCTCGGGGTAGAGGTCTTCAGCCACGTGATCCAGATCGCGTCGGTCAGGGCGCCGCGGCGGGACGAGCTGACGCCGGGAGACTTCGCCGGTCTGGACGCGACTCCGGTGCGGTGCCTGGACGCGCAGGCCAGCCGGGAGATGGTCGCCGAGATCGACCGGCTGCGCAAGGCGAACGAGTCGCTCGGCGGCGTGTTCGAGGTGCGGGCGTTCGGGCTCGTGCCCGGGCTCGGCTCGCACGTGTCCTGGGAGGAGCGGCTCGACGGGCGCCTCGGCCAGGCGATCCTCTCGATCCAGGCGCTGAAGGGGGTCTCGATCGGCGACGGGCTCGAGGTCGCGGGACTGCCGGGCTCCGAGGCCCACGACGAGATCTTCTACGATGACGAGCACGGGTATCACCGTCCGACGAATCGTGCGGGTGGGGTCGAGGGAGGGATGAGCACCGGAGCGCCGCTGGTCGTGCGCGGGGCGATGAAGCCGCTGCCGACGCTGACCAAGCCGCTGCGGTCAGTCGACATCGCCACCCACGAGCCGGCGCAGGCCCTGCGTGAGCGGACCGACTCGTGCACGGTGCCCGCGGCCGGGGTGGTGGGCGAGGCGATGGTCGCGTTCGTGCTCGCCGACGCCTACCGGCGCAAATTCGGCGGCGACCACATCGAGGACGTTCGTCGCGCGCTGGGCGCCTACAAGGAGCGGATCGCCTGGCGGAGCGGATGAAGCTCCCGCGTGGACGCGCCGTCGTCTGCATCGGCTTCATGGGCGCGGGCAAGAGCACCGCCGCCCGCAGCGCGGCGCAGGTGCTCGGAACCGAGGCGATCGACGCCGACCAGGTGATCGAGCAGCGGCTGGGCAGGCCGATCGAGCGGATGTTCGCGCAAGACGGCGAAGCGACGTTCCGAGCGCTCGAGGAGCAGGTCACGCTCGAGCTGCTGGGCTCGTCCAATCCGGCGGCGGTGCTGGCGCTCGGCGGCGGTGCGACCGGCTCAGCGACCGTGCGGGAAGCCCTGTCGGAGCACTTCGTGATCTGGGTCGATGTCGACCCGCAGCTCGCGTGGGCCCGCAGCGAGGGGACCGGCCGGCCGCTGGCCCGGGACCGAGCGCGTTTTGAGCGCCTGCACGCCGAGCGCGAGCCCGTGTATGCATCGCTGGCCGATGCCATCGTTCCCGCCGAGCGCTCGCACGCGATGCTCGCGGTGCTGAAGGCGTTGCCGGGGCTGCCTGACGGTGCGACGCTGCTGTGGGCGGCGAGCGCGTCCGGCGACTATCCGGCCTACATCGGGCCGGGCCTCGTGGCCGAGCAGCGCTTTTGGCCGCAGGCGGTGCCGGGCCGGCGCTTCTTAGTCACCGACGGCAACGCCGGGAGGCTCTACGGCGACCGGCTCGAGCCGCTGGAGGGCCGGGTGGCGATCATGCCGGGCGAGCAGTCAAAGACCGTCGCCCATGCGGAGATCGTCTGGACCGAGCTGGCGCGCGCGGGCATGACGCGCGAGGACGTCGTGGTCGCGCTCGGCGGCGGGGTCGTCGGCGACCTGGCGGGTTTCTGCGCCGCTACCTATCAGCGCGGCGTACGCCACGTGCAGGTCCCGACCACGCTCGTCGCGCAGGTCGACTCCGCCTACGGCGGCAAGACCGGGGTCGACCTCCCCGAGGCCAAGAACTACGTCGGCGCCTACCACCAGCCCTCGGCGGTGATCGCCGACACCGCGACGCTGCGCACGCTCCCGGCGGCCGAAGTGGCCGCCGGCTACGCCGAGGTGCTGAAGACCGCGCTGATCGCCGGCGGCGGGCTGTGGGAGGAGGTCCGCCACGGCGCGGATCCGACCGCGCCCGAGGTGGTTGCCGCGTGTGCGAGGACGAAGCTGCGCGTGGTCGCCCGGGACGAGCGCGACGCCGGCCTGAGGCAGGTCCTGAACCTGGGGCACACGGTCGGGCACGCGATCGAGACCGTGACCGGGTACGCGCGCTACCGCCACGGCGAGGCGGTGGCGCTGGGGCTACTGGCCGCGCTGCGGCTCTCGGGGCAGAGCGATCTGCGCGAGGAGGTCCGGGCGCTGCTGCAGGGGCGCGGGCTGACGACGGCGATGGACGGCGCCGATCCCGACGCGGTCGTGATGGCGACCGCGCGCGACAAGAAGCGCCTGGGCGACGGTCCGGTCCCGTTCGTATTGCTCAACGCGCCGGGCGATGTGCGGCCGGGGTGCACGATCGGCTCGCGGGAGCTGATCGCCGCGGTGCGAGAGCTGGCAACCTAGGCAAATGCCCGCCCCGATCCGGATCGAAGTCATGCACGGAGTCAACCTCGATCAGCTCCTGCGCCGGAACCCCCTCCATTACGGCCAGCTGAGCTTCGAGGAGCTCGAGCGGCGCATCTGCGCCGACGCGCGCGAGCTGGGTCTCGGGACGCGCTTCTTCCAGACCAACCACGAGGGCGAGTTCGTCGAGCGCCTGCACGGCCTCGAGGGCCACGCCGACGGGATCATTCTCAATCCGGGTTCGTGGACGCACTACTCTTACGCGATTCGCGACGCACTCGAGTTCACGGGCCTGCCGGCGGTCGAGGTCCATCTGTCCGACGTGGACTCCCGTGAGCAGTGGCGGCGGCACTCGGTGATCCGCGAGCTATGCATCGGGCGGGTGGCCGGAAAGGGCGCTGAGGGATACGGCGAGGCGCTCGAGCTCCTGCGCGCGGAGCTCTCGAAATGAGCTCCTTGGGTTCTCGCGGTGATCGCCTGGTCGACCTCCTGTCGCCGGCGGGGCTCGATCTGCTGCTCGTCACCGGGCTGGTCAACGTCCGCTATCTGACCGGCTATACGGGGAGCAACGGACTTGCGCTGATCGGCCCCGACACGCGGACGTTCATCACCGACTTCCGCTACCTCGAGCAGGCCGCGGCCGAGGTGGACCCAGAGTTCGACCGCCGCCAGGCTCCGGTCGAGATGGCTGACCTGCTCGAGGCGGTCCCCGCCGCCCTCCCCGACGGCGAGCTGGCGCTCGGGTTCGAGGTCGCCCCCATGTCTGTGCGCGACCACACGCGGCTGGGAGAGATGCTCCCCGAGCGGGTTGCGCTGGTCGGCGTCAACCGCCTCGTCGAGCGCCTGCGGGCGGTCAAGGAGCCGGCGGAGATCGAGCGGATCCGTGCCGCCACGGCGCTCGCCGACGAAGCGTTCGAGCGGCTGATCGGCGAGGGCCTCGCGGGTCGCACCGAGCTCGAGGTTGCGATCGCGCTCGAGCTGGCGATGCGCGGGCTGGGCGCCCAGCGCCCGAGCTTCGAGACGATCATCGCCGCAGGCCCGCACGGCGCACTCCCGCACGCTCAGCCGCGCGACGTGGTGATCGAGGTGGACCAGCTGGTGGTGATCGACTGGGGGGCCGAGCTCGACGGCTACTGCTCTGATTGCACCCGGACCGTGGCCACCGGTGAGCCGGGCGAGGTGGCGCGGGAGGTGTACGAGCTCGTGCAGCAGGCCCAGCTGGCCGGCGTGCAGGCGATCAGGGCAGGGGCGAACGGCCGTGACCTCGACGCCGTCGCACGCGATCTGATCGAGGCCGGCGCCTACGGCGAGCGCTTCGGCCATGGCCTCGGTCACGGCGTCGGGCTCGAGGTCCACGAGGCTCCCCGACTCTCCAGACGCTCCGAGGACGACCTCCAGGCGGGGAACGTAGTGACGGTCGAGCCGGGGGTGTACGTACCCGGGAGCTTCGGCGTGCGCATCGAGGACCTCGTGGTCGTGACCGAGGATGGGTGCGAGATCCTGACCGCCGTTACCAAGCACCTGATCGTGACGGACTGAACCCGGAGGGGTGTCGATCATCAGTCCAGGCCCCGGCTCTACACTGGCGCGCGCATGATCTCCACCAACCAGTTCCGCAACGGCAATCACATCGAGGTCGAGGGGACGATCTTCAAGGTGATCGAGTTCCAGCACGTCAAGCCCGGCAAGGGCGCCGCGTTCGTGCGCACCAAGCTGCGCCGGGCGCGTGATGGCGCGGTGATCGACCGCACCTTCCGCGCCGGGGAGAAGTTCCGCTCCGTGCGCACTGAGGTGCGGCGGATGCAGTTCCTCTACCGCGACGGCTCCGACGCCCACTTCATGGACTCCGAGAGCTTCGAGCAGCTCGTGATCGGAGAGGGCGTGATCAGCGACGCGCTGCGGTGGATGAAGGACTCCGACGAGGTCGACGTCCTCTACATCGACGACGAGCCTGCCGATGTGCAGCTTCCGAGCGCGCTCGATCTGACGGTGGCCCAGACCGAGCCGGGGGTGCGTGGTGACACGGCCTCAGGCGGGGGAACCAAGCCGGCGGTGCTCGAGACGGGTGCCAAGATCCAGGTCCCGCTGTTCGTCAACATCGGGGACGCCGTACGGGTCGACACCCGCTCGGGCGAGTACGTCTCCCGGGCTTGAGGACTTTTGGTGACGGGCCGGAGCCGGCATGCGTAGGACCGAGCAGCGTCGCGCGGCCGTCTGGGCGCTCTATCAGAGCGACCTGCTCGGCCGGCCGCTGGAGCAGACGTTCCCGCGGGACCTCCACGCGTTCACCCGCGGGCTCGCCGAGCTCGTCCGGGAGCGCCAGCCGGAGCTCGATGCGCTGATCTCTCAGCACGCCACCGGTTGGTCGCTGGCGCGGATCGCGCCGCTGGAGCGCTCGATCCTGCGCGTAGGCCTGGTCGAGCTGCTGTACCCGGGTGAGATCCCCGGCGAGCGTGCGATTCCCCCGGAGGGGGCGATCGACGAGGCGGTCGAGACCGCCAAGCGCTTCTGTGGCGCGCAGGCGCCCGGGTTTGTCAACGGGATCCTCGGCACGGTGCTGCGCGAGCGCGACCGCGCCGGCGAGGGTGAAGGCAGTGCCGCTACACCACGAAGCTGAGCGTGTAGGCGAGGAACCCGAGCGCGAGCGCCGCCGCACCGGCGAGTTCACGGGGGGTGCTCAGCTCGTCGCGGCGCACGGTGAGCAGCAGCCCGAGCAGCGCGAACGGGTCGACGTACTTCTGCCACGGATAGCGGATCGCGAGCGCGGCGAGTAGGAAGCAGCTCAGGAACGCCACGGCTCGAAATGGCTGGCTTGCCGCGCGGATCCGCCCCCGCAGCACGACGCCGGCCAGCGGCACCAGCACCCAGAACAGCAGCGGGGTCCCGTCGATCGCCGGCAGCCGCCGGGCGGCGTTCCACAGCAAGCCCGCCGCGTGGGTGCCGGGCGTGGCGGGCCAGATCAGCAAGAGCAGCGCAGCGGCGGCCGCAGCCGCGAGCGCGCCGCGGTCGACGCGCGGGGAACGCAGCGGCGCGAACAGGATCGCGCCGTAGAGCCCGATCGTCGCCAGCGTCAGCTCTGCGGTCTGAACCTCCAGCCCACTCGCGCCAGCCGGTGAGCTCGCCCGCCCGGCGGGGCACAGGCCGCACGAGCTCGGATCCGCGCCCGGCGGAACCAGGCCGTGCCAGGTCAGGAACAGCGCGCCGGCGGGGAGCGCCGCGAGCCCGACCAGCATCAGCGCCGCGCCTCGTGCTCGCGCCGTTTCGCGTGCTCGCGCCGGTGCCCGTGCTCGCGCCGTTTCGTGTGCTCGCGCCGGTGCCCGTGCTCGCGCCGCTTCGAATGCCGGTGCCGGCGGCCGGGCCGTCGTCCCTCCGCGCAGCGCGTAGAGGCCGGCGACGGCCAGCATGAACGCGGTGCTCTGGCGGGTGAGCATCGCCGCGGCGATGCTCGCGCAGGCGACGGCGAACGGTCCGAGCCGGCCGGTCTCGCGGTAGCGTTCGAGGCGCTCGATCGCAATCACCACCAGCAGCGTCGCGAGATTGTCGGTGATGACCCGAAACGAGCTGCCAAAGACGTACGGCGAGAGCACGAACAGCAGCGACAGGATGAGCCCGGGGAGACGCGCCAGCGCCAGGCGCCGATGCAGCAGCGCGAACACGGCCAGCGCCAGGCCGTAGGAGATGACGACCTCGATCAGCCGCAGCCGCCACGGCTCGTACCCGATCAGCTGGCCGGCGTAGGCCAGCAGCAGATGCAGCAGCGGCGTCTGCGCGGCGGGGTAGTGGCCGAGGTCGGGAAACGGCAGCTGAGCGCCGAACTGCAGGATCGTCGGGAGCTGGTAGACGCGCTCGTCGCTGCCGTGGAAGATCGGCAGCGCCACGGTCAGGCCGCGCAGTGCCACGACCGCGATCACGAACGGCGTGGCGAGCACGGTGGGGACGAACCAGCGGCGTTCGGTCAGAGAGCTCCGCGTCTCGCATCCGCGTGCGTCACGAGTGCGGGCATCGCTCACAGGCACGTGGCGACACTACGGGACGGTCGGGGTACCAGCGACCGACAACACCCGCGAGCGCAAGCGAGCGCCTAAAGAATCCCGTGCCAAACCGGCTGCTGCGTGAGGGTGAACGTGATAGAGACTGTCCGCGATGACGCGGAGGAGCCGACGAGCCGCGACGAGCGTGGCGAATGCGACCCGGCTCGTGCTGCTCGTGCTGCTCGTGCTGCTCGTGTCGGCGTGCGGGAGCGCTCGCCGCGCGATGCCCGTCCAGCGAAGCCCATCGCCTCGGGCCGAGCTGCCCGGCGGCCCACCCGCTCACATTGCGGTGATCGTGATGGAGAACGAGGAGTACGGCGACATCGTTGGCGCACCCACGACACCGTTCATCACCGGGCTAGCCCGCCGCTACGCGCTGGCCACCCGCATGTACGCGGTCTCTCACCCCTCGTTGCCCAACTACCTCGCCCTGACCGGCGGATCGACGTTCGGGATCAGCAGCGACTGCACCGACTGCTCGGTCACCGGCACCGGTCTCGGCGACCAGCTCGAGCGCAAACGGGTGCCCTGGAAGGCGTACATGGAGAACCTGCCCCACCCCTGCTTCACCGGCGCGGGAGCGGGCGACTACGCCAAGAAGCACGACCCGTTCGTCTACTACTACCAAGATCGCGCCCACAATCCCGCGGGGTGCTCGCATGTCGTCCCGCTCACGCAGCTCGCGGCCGATGAGCGCGCGGGCACACTGCCCAGCTTCCTCTGGATCACCCCGAACCTCTGCCACGACATGCACGACTGCGATCCGGCGACCGGCGACCGCTTCCTCGCGGGGCTGGTGCCACCGCTGCTCCGGGCCATGGATGGATCGGGCGCCGCGCCTCCAGGCCAGACCCGGGGCGGACCTGCAAGCCTGCTGTTCATCACCTGGGACGAGGGCTCGACTGACGACGGCTGCTGCCGTCTGGCCTCCGGCGGTCACGTCGCGACGATCCTCGCCGGCTCCGGCGCGCGTCGGGGAGCACGTCTGAGCACGCCGGTCGATCACTACTCGGTCCTGCAGGCCACCGAGGACCTGCTTGGCCTGCCGCGGATGCGAGGGGCCGCGTGCCCGTGCACACCGTCATTGGCGCCGCTGCTGGCCCGGTGAGCGAGCATTCCGAGCGATGACTGTCGAGACCGGACACCGGAACGAGTTGCGCAAGCCGTCGCGCGTGCGGAACGAGTCGTGCACGCGCTCGCGCGGGTTGGCGGTGGTGCTGGCGGGCGCGTTCGCCAGCGCCGTGCTCGTGCTCAGCGCGTGTGGCTCCCGGCACGTCAGCCGGGCGCCCGCCTCGTCGCCGGGGTCGCCGGCCGCGGAGCCGGCGGTGGCGCCGGTGCCGGTCGCACCGCCCGCCGGTGTCAGCGTGCGCGTCGGGCAGCTTCCCGAGGGGATCGTCGCCGATTCGCGGACGGGACTGGTGGTCGTCGGCGTGCGAGATCCGGCGGCGCTCGTGCTGCTCGACGCCCGCAGCGGGGCTGTCGTTCGCCGCGTGCCGATCCCCGGTGCGCCCCGGCACCTCCAGCTGGTGGGTGACGGCGGCCCGGTGCTGGTCCCTGAGGAGCCGGTGAACCAGTTGCTCGAGCTGAGCCTTCCGGGTGCTCGATCGCGCTCGATCAAGGTCGGCGCGCACCCGCACGACGGGACCGCCGACGGCGGGAGCGTGTTCGTCAACGACGAGTTCGGCGAGAGCGTGTCGGTGATCCAAGGCACACGAGTGGTGCGCCAGATTCCCGGCTTCGTTCAGCCCGGCGGGCTCGTGGCGGTCGGCGCCGGCGTGGCCGTGGTCGACGTGGGCGGCAACTCGGTCACGCTGATCGACGCGCACAGCCTGCGGGTAAGGCGCCGTTTGGGGGCCGGGGCGGGTCCAACCCACGCAGTCGCCGGGAGGGACGGACGCCTGTATGTGGTCGACACCCGTGGCGGCGCGGTGTTCTCCTACTCGACGCGGCCGACGCTTGAATTGCTCGGACGGTTTTCCCTTCCGGGGGCGCCGTACGGAATCGCGATCGATCGTTCACGAGGCCGGCTGTGGGTCACGCTCACGGCGAAGAACCAGCTCGTCGAGCTCGCGACCGGCGATCGGTCCTTGCGCGTGAGCGGACGCTATGCGAACGGTGATCGGTCCCTGAGCGTGATCGGACGCTACGCGACGGGGCGTCAACCCAACACGGTGGCCGTCGATCAGCGCGACGGACGAGTGTTCGTGGCCAACTCGGACGCGGGTACCGTCCAGCTGATCGATCCTCGCCGTTGAGAGGCGCCCGGCCCCGGCCGGCGGCGAGAGCCACGGCACCCCTCCGAGAACGGGCAGATGGATCGCGATCATGTAAGCGGTCGCGAGCAGCGCGGCCGCCGGAAGCGCGCGCCCGCGCGCCAGCGCCGCGAGCGGGAGCAGCCAGACCAGGTACCACGGGGCGAGCGATGCGATCGCCGCGATCAGCGCCAGGAACGCCCAGCCGGCGGCGGCGATCCAATCGCCTCCGCGCCAGGCCCAGACCAGCGCGACCAGCGCGGCGACGGCGGCAGCCCCGGTGCAGGCCGCGCGGACCGCGGAGCCGATCGGGGTTCCCAGCGCGGTGGCGAGCCGGTCAGGTCCGCTGAAGGCGATGTCGAACTGAGGGTCGGTGGCGATCCGGTGCAGCTGGTCGACGATGTGCGGGCCGAACAGCGCCAGCGTGGGGACGCCGATCGCGAGCAGCGCCAGCGCCGCCCCCGCCAAGCCGGTCCTTGTCGCCGCTGGTCGTATGCGGACCGTGGTCTCCCTCGCTCGCAGGCCGCCCGCGGTGTCCGCCGCTCGCCGCCCGCTGGCGGTCTGCGCCCCTCCCAGGCCGCCCGCGGTCTCGGCCGCTCGCCGGCCGTGGCGGCGCGCGCCGATCAGGACGAATGGCAGCGCGAGACCGAGCGTCAGCTTGATCGCCGCGGCGGCGACGGCGACGCCCGCGCCGAGACCGGCGCGTCCGCGCGCCACGAGCGCGATCGCCACCACCACCAGGACCATCGCCAGCAGGTCGTTGTGGGCACCGCTGACCGTGTAGACGAGCAGAATCGGGTTCAGGCCGAAGAAGAGCGCGGCCCGGCCCGGGTGAAGACCTCGGCGGCGGGCGATGTCCGCGACCAGGAAGGCGATCGCGACGGCGGCCACGCCCGCCGCCACCTTGTAGGACCACAGCGCGACGCTCGCCGAGACCAGACCCAGCGGCACACTGAGGATCGTGAACAGCGGGCCGTAGGGGCTCGCCTGGTGCTTCCAGTAGACGAACTGGAGGATCCCGTCGTGGACGATCGAGATCGGGGGTGTGACGTATGGATTGAGTCCATGCAGCGCCGCTTCACGGGCGTAGGCGATGTAGCCGAACACGTCGCTGGAGACGAGCTCGGGCCCGAGCACGAAGGCGAGGTTGGCGAGCACGATCGACCCCAGCGCGAACCGCAGCGGGATCGCTCGCGCACACGCCAGCGCGAGGAGATACGCCGCGAGCAGTGCGACCAGGGGTAGGCTGAATCCAGACGGCGTAAGCGGTCCGGCGATTTCCCGGGCTAGATCTCTGAACGGACCGTCAATCCAATCCGGGATGGTGCTCGTCGGGAGCTCGAGCAGAGAGCCGCCATCCGCCGCGCTCACTGCGATCCATGCTGAGCAGCCAACGCCTGCGACCAACGCAGCGATCCCGATCGCTCTTGCGAAGGTGGCCCTCGGCCGGCGGCGCTCGAGCCTCCACCCACCGAGGACCTGGGTCACGGCTCTGTGCGGTGTATCGAGGCTCAACCGAGCAGCGCGCTCATGTCGCGTACGGCCCGCAGCGTGCCCATCGCGCTGCCGCTGACTTTGGAGCGACCGCCGTCCCGCTGGCGGTAGGTGACGTTGACCTCGCGCATCACCCACTCGGCGCTGGAGGCCTTCAGCACCATCTCCAGTGGCCAGCCGAAGCCCCGGTCGCGCAATTCGAGCGCGAGCAGCGCCTCGCGGCGCACGGCGCGCATCGGACCGAGGTCCGTGAACGGGACACCATAACGCCGGCGAAGCTCGAACGCCAGCACGCCGTTGGCCAACCGCGCGTGCCACGGCCAGGATCCCGGCTGTGGCGTCCGGGCGCCAAGGCACAGATCCGCCGTGCCATTCGCCACCGGCCCGGCGACCCGCGGGAGCTCACGCGGGTCGAGCGAGCCGTCGCAGTCCATGAAGCACACGACCTCCGAGCGTGCGGCCTGCAAGCCCGCGAAGCAGGCGGCGCCGAAGCCGCGCGCGTGCTCTTGGACGACGCGGGCACCATGCCGCGCCGCGATCTCCGCCGAGCCGTCGCGCGAGCCGTTGTCGACCACCAGCGCGGCGAACCCGGCGGGCATCGCGGCGAGCACGGCGGGAATCGCCTGCGCTTCGTCGAGCACCGGCAGGATCACGTCGATCACCTGGCGCAGGCTACGGGTCCACAGGTTACGCGCCGCGAAACAACGACTCTGAAGATCGCCCGGGCATGCCGTTATGGCGTAGCGTGCCGCGAATGATTCTCGTCACCGGGGGCGCTGGATTCATCGGCTCACACATCGTCGACGCGCTCGTCGCGGACAGCCACGCGGTCCGCGTCGTGGACTCTCTGCTGCCCGGCGCCCACCGCCGGCGACCGGATTACCTGAACCCCGCCGCCGAGTTCATCCACGCCGACGTGGCCGACGGCGACGTCGTCGGACGCGCGCTCGACGGCGTCGACGCGGTGTGCCATCAAGCCGCGATGGTCGGGCTCGGCGTGGACGTTCTCGACGTCGCGCAGTACGTCCAGCACAACGACCTCGGCACCGCGGTGCTCCTGCGGGAGCTCGCGGCGGCGCGGTTCGAGGGGCGGTTGGTGCTCGCCAGCAGCATGGTCGTCTACGGCGAAGGGGGCTATCGCTGCCCGGAGCACGGCGGCGTCGCGCCGGCGCCCCGGGAGGCCGCCGACCTGACGGCCGGGCGCTTCGAAGCTCGGTGTCCGGAATGCGCGTGCGAGCTCGAGCCGGTCGCCGTCGACGAGCGGTCCGCGCTTGACCCCCGCAATGTCTATGCGGCCACGAAGGTCCACCAAGAGCATCTGTGCTTCGCGTTCGCCCGGGAGACCGGAGTGCCCGTGACGGCGCTGCGCTACCACAACGTGTACGGCCCGCGGATGCCGCGCGACACCCCGTACTCGGGGGTGGCGGCGATCTTCGCGAGCGCACTCGCGTCGGGCGTGTCGCCGCGGGTATACGAGGATGGTCGCCAGCTGCGCGATTTCGTCCACGTCCGAGATGTCGCCCGCGCGAACCTGCTCGCGCTTGGGGTCCACGCCCCCGCCGTGGGGGCGTTCAACGTCGCCAGCGGCGAGCCGCGAAGCGTCGGCGCGATGGCCGACACGCTGGCCGCGGCCGCCGGCGCCGCGGCACCGCGCCCAACCGTCACCGGTGAGTTTCGCCTAGGCGATGTGCGACACGTGTTCGCGTCCGTGGAGCGCGCCGAGCGGGTGCTCGGGTTCCGCGCGCGGGAGCCGTTCACGGCGGGGATGGCGGAGTTCTCGCGCGCCCCGCTGCGCGCCGCCTGAAGCTCGTGGCGGCGGCCGCGGACCGCCGCCGCGGACCGCTACGGCTGTCGGCGGAGGGGCTGCTGGTCGCGGTTGTGAGCGTGCTGTGCGCTGCGTGGGTGCTGCGCCTGTGGCGAGCCGATCTCACGCTGCCGTTGCGCTACACGCCGCTGGACGACACGAAGTTCTACCTGATGCTCGCCAAGGGGATCATCGAGCACGGTTGGTATCTGAGCAACCCGAGCCTCGGGGCGCCGTTCGGTCAGCACCTGCAGGATTACCCGCAGGGGGCCGATAACCTCAACCTCCTGATCATCCGCGGGCTCGCGCTGTGCACCAGCAACCCGGCGCTGGTGGTCAATCTCTTCTTCCTGCTCACGTTCGCACTGACGAGCTTCACGTCATACGTCGTGCTCAGTCGGCTGGCGGTGAGTGGCCCTCCCGCCGCGGCGGCGTCGGTGCTCTATTCGCTGCTCGCGTACCACTTCTTCCGTGGCGAAACGCACCTACTGCTGTCCGCTTACTACGCCGTGCCGCTGGCGGCGTACCTGTTCCTCGCGCTGCTAGCAGACGTGCCGCTGTTCGCGCGAGGCGTTGGAAGCGTTGCGGGAGGGAGGAATTGGGCCTGGATGGTGAGGGGGAGGGTGGTGGCTTTGATGGGGGGGAGGGTCGTAGCTTGGGTGTCCGCGAGGTCGCTGGCGACGCTTGGCCTGTGTGTCGTGATCGGGTCGGAGAACCTCTACTACGCCACCTTCGCCGAGGTGCTCCTGGCAGCGGCGACGATCCTGGCGCTGATCCTGCGTCGAACCAGGACAGCGCTGCACGGACTGGTGGTCGTCGCGTTGGTGGGGGCGACGCTGGGCGCGAACCTGGCGCCGAGCCTGACCTACCGGGCAGGGCACGGCGCGAATCCCATGATCGAGCGATCGGCGGCCGGCGACGAGGCCTCAAACCAGGCGCTGGCGCTGCGGGTGACCAATCTCGTCCTGCCCGCACCCGACAGTCACATCCCCTTCCTGCGCCACCTGGCGAGTAGCTACGACCACGCGATCGCGCCCGGTTACTGCGAGGCCTGCTACGCGAGCCTCGGCACCGTCGGTACCGTTGGCCTGGGGTGGCTGGCGGTGTGCGGGCTGGGCGCGCTCGCCGGCGCCACCAGGTGGTATGGCGCGCGGCGGCGCTTGCACCACGCGGGCGCCGGAGTTGCGATCGCGCTGGTCGTGGGCAGCGTTGGCGGTCTCTCGACTCTGTTCGAGCGAATCGTGACGCCTGACATCCGAGCCTGGAACCGGATCTCGGTGTTGATTGCCTTTCTCTCCCTGCTGGCAGTCGCGCTCCTGCTCGACTCGCTGCTGGGCCGGCTGCGCGCGCTGCGGTGGGGAACCGTGATCTCGACCACCACGCTAGTGGGCGTGCTGGCGTTCGGTGTCTATGACCAGTCAAGCGACTCGTCCATACCCGCGTACTCGGTGCTCGCGCGTGAGTATCGCAGCGACGGCGTATTCGTCCAGCAGATCGAGGCGCGTCTACCCCGCGGCGCGAGCGTGTTCCAGCTTCCCTACGTACCGTTTCCCGAGGGATACCCGGCGACGCCGCGCGGCGATCAGGTCGCGACCTACGCGACCAAGTACGAGCCGCTCCGAGGCTACCTGCACTCGTCGGCCCTGGGCTGGAGCTATGGGGCGATCAAGGGCCGCGCGGCCGACTGGTCCGCCCAGCTCGCCGGTCAGCCGCTGTCGTTCGTGGTGGCGTCCGTGCTCGCCGTGGGCTTCGACGGCATCTGGGTCGACCCGGCGGGGTTCGAAGCGGGCAAGGCGCAGCAGGTGCGCTCGGCGCTGGACTCGCTGCTCGGCGCGCCGCTGGTAAGCCCGGACCGGGATCTATGGTTCTACGACCTGCGCTCCTACGGCGCGCGGCTGTGGCGTGCGTCCGGACAGGCTCAGCTGCGGTGGCTGGGCGAGGAAGCGCTGCACCCGCTGCGGACGGCGTGCGCCAGAGGCGGTCTGACGCTCATCAATCCGTCGGGCGCTGCGCGCCCGGTCACGCTGACGGCGCACATCCTCGCCGGCGGCGGGCGCGCCACGATGCACCGGCGGCTGCTGCTCGGCCCGGGACGAAGCTTCGTGAGAATCGCGAACGTGTCGTTCGCCACGCTCACCGATGACGCGCTGACGCGGTTCGCACGGGGCGGGGGAGGGCTGGCGAGCAAGCTCGTCGTCGGGCTGACCGGCCCGGCCTGCGCCCCGTGATCGGGCCTCATGAGAGGCTCCCGCGCGCCACAGCCGGTCAGGCTGATCAGAAAGCCCTCACTATGGAGGCAAAGTGAGCAGCCTGACGCCAGTCGTCTTTGACGCCGCTACCTGTCCGTGGCTCGTGCCGCCGGCGCTCGCCGCGCGCGGGCCAGGTTCAGCGCGTAGGCCAAGCCCGAGAACGCGAACAGCGCGCCGCAGGTGATCAGGTAGCGGGTGAGGTAGACATTCTGGTGCAGGCCGCTGGCGACGTTGAAGGTCTGATTGCCGAGCACCAGAATTTCGGGAAAGAAGACCAGGAAGATCAGTCCGCTCAGTAGCGCCGGGACGCGCACGTACACCCAACCGGGGGCGCTTTCGAGAGGCGGACCAGGTCGTCGGTCGTGGCGGCTGCCGAAGGCCACACGGTCGAGTAGCGAGTAGAGCGGGAGCAGGATCAGGTCGTGGGCGAGAATCGCGCCGAGCAACCAGACCAGGATCCGTTTCTCGTCAGGGGCTGTGTAGCTGTCGAGCCAGCCGGCGACGCCGGCGCCGGCGAGCAGCAGGCTCGCGATCAGCGCGATCAGGTGCAGCGGAGTCGCGCCGTAGAGGCGCCGAAAACGCTCGGTCATCGCACCGGGCGGGGGGACGAAGGAGCGAGTGGAGGGAGATGAGATGGCATCAGGCCCGCGCAAAGGTCATCTTGGCCGCCCATTTGGTGCAGTGGACGCCGGGGATCGCCGGACCGATCACCCGCGCCGGAAAGCCGTGATCCAACGACAGGTCGGTGTCGTTGACCTTCAGTGCGAGCATCGTGCGGTTGTCACTTGTCTGCTCGGAGGCCAGCGTCGCGGAGTCGAACACCCCGTTCTGGGCAATCGACTTGGTTTCCAAGGTGAAGCGCCCTTCCACACCGACCAGCGCGGCCAGGTCGCTGATTGGCACGCCGGTCCAGCGCTGGGTGGTTGACCATCCCTCCACGCAGGCGATCGGCAGGTCGTTGGTGTGCTGGCGCATCGCCAGCAGCTCCGCGCGGGAGAGGGAGAGCGTCCGCCGGCCGGCGATCAGCTCCAGGCGCCAGCCCGATCCCGTCTGCTTCGGGGTGATCTGAGCCGCGGTCGCGGTACGATTGATGGGGAAGCCATTGGGACCGGTGCCGTGCTGGTTGCGCGGGGCCAGGAAGGCCAGGCTGCGAAGCGGTCCACCGATCGACTGGCCGGCCCCTTGCACGAGCAGGAAGAGTGAGCCGAGGCCCACGCCACCCAGCAGCGCGCGCCGGGAAAGACTCGGCGCGGCCGGCGCGACCGGGATCAGCTCGCTGGCGACCGGCAGCTGCGACTCCGGTCGCGTCTGACTGAGGTTCTCGCGCAGCGGCCCCAGGGCTCGGCCCGCTCTCAGCGACCGGCGCATCGTTCCCAGCTTGATCGCGGCGTGGAACAGGAACGCTGCCGTGAACACCCAGGCGCCGTAGTAGTGCGCCGTAGTGAAGAAGAATCCAAACAGATACGCATACTGGATGTCGAGGATCCCGGTCGCGAACTCGAACAGCGCCCCACCGACCAGCAACGCCAGCGACAGGCGCTCGAGCAGGTGCGCGGGACTGCGCACCACCGGCCACTCGAACAGCTTCGGGATCACCGCCCACAGCTTGGCCAGCAGGATCGGAAAGACAGCCAGGCCGATCGTCACGTGAAGGCCCTGGGTCAGTGCATAAAGCCAGCTTGGGTGCGTCGGGAACGAGAACAGGTAGAAGTCGAGCGGCCCCAGCGGGCGCCCGACGGCGTTCGCGCCGAGCCGGGGGTAATACGCATCGTTGGACAGGAAGCCGGTGATCGCGATGATCGGGATCCCGATCAGCAGCGCGACGCTGAGCACCGACGTCAGCCACGGACCGCGCAGCGGGCTGCGCCAGAACGTCGCCCGGAAGGGGCCCGGTGGTGGGCGCTCCGGATCGAACATCGCCAGAGGCATGCGGCGCAGCCTGACACAGGAAATGCCTCCGTGACCAAGATCTGCGGGCCAGTTAAGCCACTGTTCACGGCTGGCGGGAGGCACGGCTCGGCCTCGCGCTTGGCGGGTTGCTTCGCCCCGGCCGCCGGTTGCTCGGGCCGGGGGAGCGGGCGGAGCACGTAGTTGTCCGGCCCCGGGCTTTCGTTTTTCGTAATCGACTTCGGCCCAGGAATCACTAGGTTGGAGGGCGTGAGATACGTCGGGGACGTCAGGCCGGCCGCGCCACCAGCGCTGATCGTGATCGCCAAGGAGCCGCTGCCCGGCGTCGCCAAGACGCGGCTTTCCCCACCGTGCAGCCCGGACCAGGCCGCGGCGCTCGCGCAGGCGGCGTTGCTCGATACGCTCGAGGCGGTTGCGCGAACACCGGCACAGCGCCGAGTGCTGGTGTTCGAAGGCGACGCGCGGCGCTGGCGTACGGGTGGCTTCGAGGTGATTCCCCAGCGCGGCGTGGGGCTCGCCGAGCGGCTCGCCGCCGCGTTCGAGGACGTCGAGGGACCGGCCCTGCTCGTGGGCATGGATACCCCGCAGCTGACGTCGCAGCTGCTGCTGGAAGGACTTCACGCGCTCGCGCAGCCAACCGTCGACGCGGTTCTTGGCCCGTCGGTCGACGGGGGCTACTGGAGCGTGGGGCTCAAATCAGGCTGTGATCGCGCCTTCGCTGGCGTTCCGATGAGCTGCGAGGCCACCTGGAGCAGGCAGCGATCGCGACTGGTGGAGCTTGGCCTGCGCGTCCACGACCAACCTGTTCTGCGCGACGTCGACACGATCGAGGATGCGCGCGCGGTAGCGCGAGAGGCGCCCGACTCACGGTTCGCGGTCACGCTCGCCTCGATCGAGCGGTCAATGCTCGCGCCGATCGAGAAGCCGGTGCCCGCGCCGATGCAACGGTCAACGCCTACCGCGATCAAACGCTCGCCGCTCGTGCCGACCGAGCGGTCAACGTTCACGCCGATCGGGCGATGAACGTCCTCACTGCCGGTCGCGAGGGCAAGCATCCGCTAGCGCTCTACGGCGAGGGGCTGCTGAGTCCCAGCCCGCGCGCGGCGCAGCAGCAGGTCCGCCTGCGCGAAGGCACGCTCGTGCCGCTCCCGCTCGAGCGCTACCTCGATTCCGCGGACGCGACCGACAAGCAGCTCCTGCGCGATCTCGAGGGCCCGGTGCTCGACATCGGATGCGGGCCCGGCCGTCACCTCCATGCGCTGGCCCTGCGTGGCGTGTTTGCGCTCGGCGTCGATCTCTCACCGGTCGCGGTTGAGCTCGCGCGGGGCCGCGGGGTGCGGGTGATCGCCGGATCGATCTTCGACGAGCTGCCGGGGATCGGCACGTGGCGCACCGCGCTGCTGCTCGACGGCAACATCGGGATCGGGGGAGACCCGGCTCGCCTGCTCGAGCGCGTCGGCATGCTCCTGAGCGAGGACGGAGAGCTGCTGGTCGAGCTCGATCCGCCCGAGAGCAGCACCTCGTCGACGCTCGCCCGGATCGAGACGAGGCACGAGGCGAGCAGCTGGTTCCCATGGGCGCGGGTGTCGATCCGCGATCTCGATTCGATCGCCCGGGCGGGCGGGTTCCGGGCCATCCAGAGCTCGTCGCGGGGCGGACGTTGGTTCGCCCGGATGCGCCGCGCGCACTGAGCGCGACCGGACTGGCCGCCCCGGGGCGCCCGATACCGTGACTGCGGTGGCCGTTTTGCAAGCCCGCGGGATCTCCAAGACCGTCGGGGCGGGACGAGCCGCCCGGCGCGTGCTGGACGACGTCAGCCTCGAGGTCGCGGCTGGGGAGGTGGTCGCCGTGCTCGGACGATCGGGCAGTGGCAAGTCCACCCTGCTGCATCTGCTCGGCGCGCTCGACCGGCCAGACGCGGGACAGATCGTGCTCGCGGCACAGGAGCTCACCGCGCAGCGTCCGCGGGCGCTCGCCAGGACCCGGCTGCGCCACGTTGGCTTCGTGTTTCAATCCTTCCACCTGATCGAGGAGCTCACCGGCGCGGAGAACGTGGCGCTGCCGGCGCGCCTTCCGGGTGCGCCCGCGGGTGGGGCTCGCCGGGTGCGTGAGCTGATCGAGGAGCTGGGCCTGACCGACGTTGCGGCCCACCGTCCGCACGAGCTCTCCGGCGGAGAGCAGCAGCGCTTTGCGATCGCCCGCGCGCTGGTCAATGATCCCGAGCTGGTGCTCGCCGACGAGCCCACGGGCAACCTCGACCCTCACAGCGCCTCCGCCGTGCTCGCGTTGCTGCGCGGTCTGACTGGACGAGCAGTCGTGATCGTCACCCATGAGGCGCAGTCCGCGGCCGTCGCGGACCGCGTGCTGACCTTGAATGAGGGACGGCTGGTCACTCGGGACCGTTCACCGGCGGCGCTTGGGTGAGCGCAGGTGGCGTGGCGATACGGGCGACGCTTGCGGAAGCCCGTCTGGGCTGGGGCACGCGGCGGCGGCGGACGCTGCTGAGTGCGATCGGGATCGCACTCGCGGCGGCGATGCTTGCGGCCGCGCTGGTCGTCGCCGACAGCCTCGGAACGGGCTTTGACCGAGGCGCTCGCGCGGCGGACTTGCCGGACGTGATCGTGCGGTTTGATCCGCAGTCAGTGGATGTGGTCGCCAAGCGGGTCGCGGCGTTGCCGGACATCGCCGCGTACTCCCTGCGCCGGGAGTTCACCAACGTCAGCGCGGACGCGAACGGTCACCGCAGCTCTCGCGTCTCGGCCCAGGTGGTGGGGCCGGGCCGGCGCGGGTACGCGATCGTCGCCGGACGCGATCTGTCCGCGACACCGGACGAGGTTCTGCTGGAGCGCGGCCTGGCGCAGGCGTGGGGAATCCCGGTGGGGGGCACCCTGCGCCTCTCGGGGCTCGGTCCGCAGAGCGTCGTGGGACTTATCCAGTCGCCCGACAACGTCGCCTACCCGCTCGCGGTACCGCGGATCTACCTATCCGCCGCGGGTCTACAGGCTCGGTTCGGGCCCGAACGCCGGCCGGAGGTCAACCTCGCGCAGATCTGGGTGCGCGACCGGCGATATCTGGGCGCGGTTCTGGTCCAGGCCCGCGCGAGCAGCTACGGGCTCCGGGGGCTGCGCTTTGTCACCCGAGCGGGCGTTCGCGTGCTCCTCGACCAGGCGGCGGGGATCGTGATCGACCTGCTCGTGGCGCTGTCGGTAATCGCGCTCGTGACCGCCGGGGTGATGCTCGGGGCGTCGGCGCGCGCCGAGGTTCAGCGTCGCCTCGCCGGGATCGGCGTCCGCCGGGCGGTCGGCGCCACGCGCGGGCACGTGGCGGGGACCCAAGCCGTGGAGGCGCTGTTCGTCGCGGTGCCCGCTGCCTCGCTCGGGATCGTCGTGGGACTGCTCTGCACCGTGGGCGCGAGCGGCCGACTGCTGACGCTGCTCGACGAGCCCCCCGCCGGCGCGGCACTGATCATCCCGCTCGCGCTGGGCTGGCTGGCGAGCGTCGCAATTCCCGCCCTGACCGCGGCGTGGCCCGCGTGGCGGGCCGCGGGCGCCGCGCCCGTCTCGCTGTTACGGGGCGCCGAGCTGAGCCACCCGCGATCTTGGCGCCCCAGTGGTCTGGCGGGGCGGTGTGGTCTCGCCGTGCTCGGGGGCCGTCTCGCGAGCGCTCGGCGAACCCGACTTGCGGCGACGGTGCTGACGCTCGGGATCTCCGTCGCGTTCGTGCTGCTGATGCTTGCGCTGGCCTCGGCGTTGAGCGCGCTGGAGACTGATCCGGGTGCCCTCGGTAAGCGCTACCAGCTGACCGCCACGCTGCCGGCGGATCGGGCGGCGCAGGTACGCAGCCTGCCCGGGGTCCAGGCGGTCGCGCCGCGCTACGAGGTTCAGGCGGTCGACTCGTTCTCGCTGGGTGAGACGATCAACGTGATCGCCTATCCGGGCGATCACACGACCTTCGAGGCGCCGCCATTGACCGCGGGGCGCAGGCTGTCGGGCACGCACGAGGCCGAAGTCGGAGCCGGGCTCGCCGACGCCCTCGGGTTGGTTCCGGGGTCGACGCTCGCGCTCGCGCTGCCCTCCGGAGCCGAGCTCCGGCTTAGGGTCGCGGGAATCGTCAATTCTCTGGCCCACGACGGCCGCGTCGCGTATCTACCGGCGACGGCGCTGCTGGCCGCCTACGCCTCGGCGCCCGAGCAGCTCGCGGTCCGCCTGATCCCCGGTGCCAACGCTGGTCCGGTCACCGCGGGCCTGAGCGCCCTCGGCGCTTCCCCGACACCGGCCAGCAGCGCGACGGCGCGGGGCGCACCGCTGGTCGCGACGCTGCGCTCGATCCTGCGGGCGGTCGCGATCGTTGACGGCCTCGTGTGCCTGTACGCGCTGATCCAGACATGCTCGCTGACGATGCAGGAGCGGCGCCGCACAGTCGCGGTGCTACGCGCCTGCGGAGCGGGTTCGGTCGCTGTGCGCCGGCTGCTGGCCGGCGCGGCTCTGGTGCTGATCGGACCCGCCGCGGTGCTCGGCATCCTGCTCGAGCGGTTCGTGTTCGGTCCGGCGCTCTCGCAGCTCGCGGCGAGTTACGCGAGCCTGCCGCTGGCCGCGGGCGGAGCGCAGATTGCGGCGGTGATCGCGGGACTTCTCCTGGCGGGTGTCCTCGCGGTGTTCTGGGTTGTCCGTCAGGCCACTCGCGAAACGGTGACGGCGGGATTGGTGGGCGGGTGAGGCTTCTCACCCGGCGAGAAGCCCTCCGGCAGCTGCTGGCCGGCACGGCGCTGCTCGCGGCCGGGTGCGGCACGAATAGCGGGCGAAGCGCAGCGCTCTCTGGCTCGACGCTGGACTCAACGTGGGCGGATCCCGGCGGCACCGGAGTTCTCAGTCTCGCCGCCGGCGAGCCGCTGCTGGCCCGCACCGAGCTGGGCGGCGCGAGCGCTCCCGCGGGGGCGCTCGCAACCCTCGCCCAGATCACCGACGCGCACGGCCTTGACGCCGCGTCCCCGGCGCGGGTGCCGTTCCTGGACCGCCTTGGGCCGCCGTTCCAGTCCACGTTTCGCCCCCAGGAAACGCTGACCGGACAGGTCCTGGCCGGCGCGGTGCGAGCGGTCCGGGCGCTGGGGCCGGATGCCGTGATCCAGGGCGGCGACCTGATTGACAACGATCAGGCCAACGAGCTCTCGCATGCGCTCGCCGTGCTGCGGGGTGCGGTCGTGTGCCCGGCCAGCGGGGGAGGCGAATACTTCGGCGTTCAATCGACGGGCAATCCCGATCCCTTCTACTACCGCCCGGATCTCGACGCGCCACGCCATCCGGGTCTGCTTGCCGCAGCGGTGGCGCGGTTTACGAGTGTCGGTCTGCGCGGCTCGTGCTATCCGGTCCTGGGAGATCACGACATCCTCGTGGCGGGGGAGATCGCACCGACGCCGACGACCCGCGCGCTCGCGCTCGGCGATCAGGCGGTGTGGGAGCTCCCGCCGCGGTTAACGGTCCCGCCCGGCGCCGTCCGCGGCGCCGGCGCCTCGCCCGACGGACCCCCGAGCCCGGGGCTCGTCGATCGGTTCTTGATGCAGGCGCTCGCGGGCCCCAAGGTGCGCGTGCCCACGGACGCTGCCCGTCGTGAAATGGACCCTGGGGAGGTGCTCAGCCGGTTGCGATCCGCCACCGGGCTCAGCGGTGCTTCGGGCGCGCGGCTCGACTACTCCGCCGATGTCGGATCGCAGGTCCGCTTGATCGTGCTCGACCTTGTGCGCCGCGCGGGCGGATCGGGTGGTCTGGTGTCACCCGGGCAGCCGGCATGGCTCGCTTCCGAACTCGCCGACGCCGGGGAGCGTTGGGTGATCGTCGTCTCCCACCAGCCGCTCTCGAGCTCTGAGGGCGGCGGCCAGCTGCTCGCCCTCCTCGATCGCCACCCGCGCGTAATCGCGGCGATGGCGGGACATACCCACCGCAACCGAATCGAGCCGCGGTCGGCTCCAAGCGGCGGCTACTGGCTGATCAACACGGCGGCGCTGATCGACTATCCCCAGCAGGCGCGCGCGATCCGCGTGCTGGCGACGGCTGGGGGAGGGGTTGCGCTGCAGACCTGGATGCTCGACCACATTTTCCCCGGCGAGCTGGGGGCGATCTCGCGCCAGCTCGCTTATCTGGACGCTCAGGGTGGGCGGCCGAACGGATTCGCCGGGGGTCGGCTCGATCGCAACGTGACCCTCTATCGGACTGCGGTTCGGTAGCGTCCGGCTAACGCTAGCGCCGCATGGCGCTGAGCACCCACGCGATGAAGACGCCCTGAAACGGCAGCCGCGCCCAGAGCGTGCCCGCGCCGCCAGGGATCTGCGGATAGTCCTCAGGATGAAGCGCCATGTGCAGGTGGGTCGGCGAGATCGCGATCAGCGTGGCGATCAGCCACCAGCCGGCGAGCCGGCGGTGGGCTCTCAGCATCAGCCCTGTCCCGCCCGCGATTTCGGCCACGCCACTGGCGTAGACCATCGTCTCGGGCGCCGGAATGTATGGCGGCATGATCTTGAGATAGAGCTTGGGCCTGGCAAAGTGCAACGCGCCGGCGAGAACGAAGAACGGACCGGCGAGGCGGCGAAAGAAACGGGTTGGGCGCATTATCGCGTCACGCTATCGGACGCGTTGATCCTGGGAGTCACCGTCGTTTTGAAGGGGAGCGGTCCGCGCGGGTTCGGAGCCGAGATCATCCGCGAGGCCTACCGTCCTTTGGGGCGCGGTTGCGCAGCGCGATGGCGGTGAGTCCCGAGCTCGCCAGTGCGCCGCCGCCGAGCAGCGTGCTGGCACTGCGCCGGTGGCCCACCGCGGCCGCGATCAATCCACAGCTTCGCAGCGGCGAGAGTGCTCGCGCGGCACGGGTGATGGCAGGCTTGGGTGGGCTGGTGTCGAGGAAGTAGGACAGAACGCCGTAGGCCATTCCGGTCGAGAGCCGCAGACCTTCGGCGGCGAGCGCGGGGCGCGCGATGAGATCGGCCCGCCATGCCCCCCGGAGCGCCGCGCTCGCGAAGCACGCGTCGACAAGGCCCTCCAGGTCGCGTCCGGCCCGCGTGGGCTCCGCGCGACGGGCAAGCTCGCCGTCGAGCGCGTCGGTGAGTCCGGCGATGAGACAGCTGAGCGCGCGCGGACGCTGCCAGGCGATTGGCGCGAGCCACGCGCGCGCCAATGTCAACGCGTCCGCTGCGCCGAGCTCACGAGGATCTCCGTCGACCGTCTCCACCATGCCCAGATGCCAGTCGAGCATCAGTCCGCACAGCAGCCACCAGGCGAGCCCGCGACGCGCGCGGGCGATCACGTCGCCCTTTGATTCGCTGAAGATTCCGGCGGCGCCGATGATCAATGCCTGCACCGGCCAAGCCGCGGCACCCGCGGCGATCCAGCGCCGGGCCTGGCGGGCGAGCACCGGCCGGGCGCGGCGCGTCTCACGCGCGCGCCGATGCGATGCGCGCAGGAAGGCTCCGATCGCCGATCGTGAGAACCGCCGTGCGCGTAAGCGCCTAAGTTGATTGCGCGTCCAGCGCTCGCCTTCGGTGAGCGAGCTCATGTGCCAGAGCGGACGACCGTGCGAACGACAGCCTTTCGCTCATAAGTCAAACGAAAATGCCTGCACGGTGCTGGTGAGCTCGAACATGCGATGGACGGCCCGTGGCCCACGCACCAGAGAGAGTTGATGCCGGTTCTGACTCGCACGCTCGTGGGCGCGTAGCAGCGCGTGCAGGCCGCTTGAGTCGATGAACTCAAGCTCGCTGAGATCGATCACGAGACGGGTCGAGCCATTGGACTCCGCTTCGAGCAGCCGGCGTTCGAGCAACGGCGTGGATGCCAGGTCGAGCTCGCCATGGAGCGCTAGCACTACCCCGGCCGCCTTGTGTTCGCACTCGATTCTCAGCTGACCGGCGGCAGCCCGCTCAGGCACGCCGCAACTCTTGCAAGGCGACATCCGCCGCGCCAGGCGACGTCTCCGCGAAGCGCGACGCCGAGGCGCGGCGACCCGTGATGTACATCGGCACCGACAGCCCGGCGCGTCCGAGACAGCGGGGGCAGGCGTCCCACTCCAGTTGTTCCGCACGCAGTCGAACGGTCAGGCCGCAGCGGGCGCAGTTCATGTAAGTCATCGCATCTATCCTCAGATTGCTTACGGGATGCGATGGTCCGGCGGAGGACCGCTTGCGATCGCCGCCGTTCCAGCTCTAGAGGCTCTCGTAGACCCCATTCCGAGGAACGAACGCTACCCGTTAGAGTAGCAACTGGGACGCTTCTGTTCCACCGGCTGTGCAAGTGCGCTACGCTCAGTCACTACGCGGGTTTTGGCGGGTCGGTAGATCCCGAGCCTTAGAGAGACGCGGCTCCCGGGGGACGGCCTTGACCGTCTCCATCCTTCTTTCCCCGGGACCGGCATCTGGAGGAGACGAGAAGGGTCGGACCATGTCCGGCATCACTCTGCAACCCAACGGCCTCTCGACCGCGGCGAGTATCTCCAACCTCGTCGTCGGGTTGATGAGCGCGCACACGGGCCGCGGCCCCACCAAGGCGTGGACATCGATCGACGAGGACCTCGTCACCGTGGTGCTACGCGACACGCTCACCAAAGGTGAGCGCAGCCTGGTGTCAGGCGGGCACGGACGACTTGTGCTCGACACGCGCAGGGCCCACCAAGAGACGATGCGCCAAGATCTGATCGACGGCGTCACGCGGCTCGTCGGACGCAAGGTGATCGCGTTCATGAGCGAAAACCACCTCGATCCGGACATCGCGATCGAGAACTTCGTGCTGGAGCCGCGGCGGGACCAACCACCCCACGCCCACGAGGTGTAGTGATTTCAGTTTTCGGTCGTGGAGACCTGGCCCCTGAGTCTGGCGCGGGGCCCCTGCGCCTCCCGGGGGCGCGGCGTGTCGCGATGGCGTGAGACTCGCGGGGGCCTGAGTGACGCGCCGCGGGTTGCTCCAGGGCGGCCGCGGCGATCCGAACTGTCACCATGCGGCGATCGGTGAAGCTGTCTCATCGGCGCCGCTGAGCGTCGATTTACGCCGTGCGGCTGAGCACATCTGGGAAACCCAGCACCGGCATCCGTTCGTGTGCGGGATCGGCGACGGGACGCTCGCGCCGGAGCGCTTCAACGTCTGGGTACGGCAGGACTATCTTTACCTGATCGAGTTTGCGCGGCTGCATGCGCTAGGGGCGGCGCGAGCCCCGGACCTGCGGGACGTGACGCGGTTCTCGGACATCGCCCAGGCCTTGCTCGGCGTCGAAATGGATCTGCACCGCTCCTATGCGCGGGAGTGGGGAGTCAGCAGCGCCCAGCTCGAGTCCGAGCAGATGCTCCCGACGACTCAGGGCTACACCGACTTTCTGATCCGCACCGCCGCGCTGGGCGACTACGTCGAGCTGACCGCGGCGCTGCTGCCATGCATCTGGGGCTATGCGGAGATCGGCGAGCGGCTGGCCGCGGGCGGGCGCCCGGCGGATGAGCGCTACCAACGCTGGATCGCCATGTACACCTCACCGGAGTACGTCGAGCTGGTCGGCTGGGCGCGCGATCTGACCGATCGGGCGGGAGAAGACCTGGGCGCAACGGCCCGCCAGCGTGCACGGCGCGCGTTCCTGATCAGCAGCCGCTACGAGCTCGCCTTCTGGCAGATGGCTTGGGCGGGCGAACGCTGGCGGGCGTGAAGTATATGTCGCATATGTCGCGCGTCCGCGCGGGAGCTCCTCGGAGCGGCCATATCGCATCACCACTCGGTGATCCCCGTTGGACTCCTCGTGCCGGGCCTCAGCAGCATCGTGCGCGGGGCACTGCTCGCGGTGGCCCGGCGCTCGGTCCCGCGAGGCTGAAGCTCCGCCCGGCGCACCGGTCCTGGGAAGCTGATGCGCGGCCCGCAGCGGCCCGGCGCCGCGCCGTGGACGGAGCGGCGCCCAAGTGACCGTGAGAGCGGCCGGAGCGGGCTTCAATCCGCGAAGTCGGGAGTTGCGCTGTGCGCGCTGGCCGCGCGGCCCTTGGGCTCCTCCCAGTCCTCCTGGCGTCCGAGCGCGGTGAGGTCGAGGAAGTAGCAGGACCCGCCGGTCATCTCGGTGCCGCGGGCGTAGGTCGAGTACGTGTGAAAGACACGGTCGCCGTCGCGCAGGAAGTAGCTCGAACCGGGCAGCTCGCACGGCGACTCGAATACGATCGGGGTGCCCGCCCGCTCATGCTCAGCCATGGTCCGGTAGTTGTACTGCGGCGGCGCCTTGGATTCGTCGAGCGTGGCGTGGAAGTCGTAGTTGAACTCGCTGCCGTAGGACGAGTACCAGGGAAACGCCCAGCCCCTGCGGCCCTTATAGTCCTCGAGCTTGGACAGGGGCGCGCGGGAGACGTAGGCCAGCGTCGTGTCCCGTGCTTGCAGGTGCTTGAGCAGTCCGCGGGAAACCTCGTCGGCGCCCGCTGAGCAGCTCGGGCACCCGTCCTCCCAGCGGGGGTCGAACATGAAATGCCCGACGATCAGTTGCCGGCGCCCCTCGAAGAGGTCGAGCAGGCTCGTTGTGCCGTCTGGCCCCTCGAACACGTACGGCTTGTCGATCTCCACCATCGGCAGCCGCCGTCGCTCGCCGTTCAGCGCGTCCCGCTGTCTGGTGAGCTGCTTCTCCTTGACGAGCAGCTCCTTGCGGGACAGCAGCCACTCGTTTCGGGACGCGATCTGGGGCAGGCTCATTCGACCTCCTCCGTGGGGTTCAGCTCGATCGGCCGTTGTGGCGAGGACACGAGCGTCAGTTTGGCTGTCGCAGGCTCAGACCGGGCCAGGACGCAGAACTCATCGGCTCCGCTTCCCCGATCGCGGATCGGCGCATCCCTCCCCTTCCCCAATCGTCGATCAGCGCGAAGCTCAGTCAGTCCACCATCCCGGCTGCATCTCGGCGTGGCCGCCGAAGGCCAGCAGCTCGAGGCCGTCCGGTCTGGCCTCCCACTCCCGCATCGCTGCGGGCGCGCAATAGACGACGTCCTTGGCGGCGACGGGCTCGCCGATCCCGAAATCGGGGGCGAGATCCTTGATCTCGTTCAGGTTGATCTTGAGATGCGATCTGGTCACGCCTCTGAAGCTAGCTACCAGCCGGCCGGTGGTCTTGGAAGAATGCGACAGATCATGGACACCCGGGGCATCCTCCGACCCGCGGACATCGGACGCGCGTTCAATCTCGCGCGCCGCCGGCCACCTGACGATCCCTCGCATCTGGTAGACGATCACTGGATCGTGGCCCCGACGGCGTCCTACCCGGCGCGCGGCTCGTGCATACGGTGGTAGCGGAGATGCGGATCGCGCGGCCCGGCATCACCGTCGAGGAGATCGCGGGTCGCCATGTCGTGGGTCGCTCCCCCTCGCGCTACGAAGCGCAAGCCAAGGCGATCTGAGTTGGGCCCCCACCTTCGTGGCGAGCTGGTCGCGCTCGTGCCGGTCGCCTCCGAGCACGTGCCGGAGCTGCGACGGATCCTGCTCACACCCGAGGTGTGGCGGCGATGGGGAGACGAGGCCGCGTCGCCGCAGTGGCCGTTTGACGATGAGACGGCCGCCCGGTTCACCGTCCTCCTGGACGGCGCGGTGGGCGGGCTGGTGCAGTGCTTCGAGGAGCAGGACCCGATGTACCGGCACGCGTCGCTCGACATCTTCCTTGACCCGCTCGTGCACGGGCGGGGAGTTGGCCGCGACGCCGTGCGTACGCTGGCCCACCACCTCGTGGCCGAACGAGGCCACCACCGCCTGGTGATCGATCCGGCCGCGGACAACGAGCCGGCGATTCGGTGCTACGCCGCGGTCGGCTTTCGCCCGGTTGGAATCATGCGGCGTTACGAGCGCGACGCCGACGGCGGCGGCTGGCACGACAGCCTGCTCATGGACCTGCTCGCGGAAGATCTGGGCCAGCGGTTGCGCTGAGGGTGTCGGTCGGTCTCTGCGCGCGCGCGCCGAACCGAGCGCGCTGGGTGATGAGCACGCACGCCGTGATGATGATCGCGGTCAGCAGCCCGGTCGCGTCAAGCCGGTCGCCGAGCAGGGCGGCCGACCAGGCGATCGTCAGCAGCGGCTGAGCGAGCTGTAGCTGGCTGGCCTTGGCCACCCCTGCCTCGGCGAGTCCGCGATACCAGGCGAAGAATCCGACGAACATCGAGACCACGCCGACGTAGGCCAAGCCACCGAGCGCAGACGCGCTGGGATGGGCCGGGGGATTGCGCACGAGCGCCGCGACCGTGATCGGCAGCGAGATGGGCAGTGCGAGCAGGACTCCCCAGGCGATCACCTGCCACCCGGGCATCGAGCGGGCCAGGCGGCCCCCCTCGGCGTAGCCCCCTGCGGCGACGATCAGCGCGGTCAGCAACAGCGCGTCGGCGAGGTGGAGCCTCCCGGCGCCGCGCGAGATCGCGTAGGCGACGACGACGGCGCTGCCAACCCCGCTGGCCGCCCAGAACAGCCAACTCGGACGATCGCCGACCCGGATCACGGCCACGATCGCGGTAGCCGCCGGCAGCAGCCCGACGACGACCGCCGCATGGCTTGAGTTGGTGTGGCGCAGCGCGAGCGCTGAGAGCAGGCCGAAGCCGATTCCGCAGCCGATCGCCACCGCGACCAGTCCGGGCCAGCAGTCGCGGGTCGGCAGCGGCGCACGTATTGTCCGCAGACAGACTGCGGCGAGCGCCGCGGCGATCACCGATCTTCCTGCACCCACGAGGTAGGCGTCGAAGCCGCGCTCGGCCAGCGTGGTGGCGGGGAAGGTGAACGAGAAGGCGAGCACCCCGAGCGCCGCCCAGCCCAGGCTCGGAAACGCTACCCGGCGAGCGTCAGTAGCGGTACTCTCTCTACCCATGGCCAACGGTACCAATGTTGAGCGGGCCGCGTCCGGTGGGGGGCTGGCGTCGGGTGGCGGGGTTGAGGGGGTCGCGTCGGGTGGCGGGGTTGAGGGGGTCGCGTCCGGTAGCAGTGTTGAACGGGTCGCGTCCGCGATGCGGGAGCGCGCGCGGTCGATGCGGCCGGGGGAGCGGCTGCCGTCAACTCGCGCGCTGACCGCGAGCTATCGCGTTAGTCCAGTCACGCTGTCGCGCGCGCTCGCAATGCTCGCGGGTGAGGGTGTGCTGCAAACGCGACCGGGCAGCGGCACCTACGTTGCCGAGCCGTCTTTGCTTACCGCCACGGGCCTACAGACATCCTGGCAGACGCTGACGCTGGCTGATCGCACGATCGATGCGACCAGCGTCGCGTTTCTGCTGCAGGCCGAGGTCGAGGGCGCGGTCTCCCTGGCCGGCGGCTACCCGCATCCCTCGCTGCTGCCCGCCCGGGCGCTCGGGGCGGCGCTCGCCCGCGCGGCGCGGCGTCCGGACGCGGCCGAGCCCCCGCCGCCCACGGGGATTGCCGGGCTACGGGCATGGTTTGCCCGTTCGCTGCGCGCCGCGGTGTCGCCCGAGGACGTGATCGTCACAGGTGGTGCTCAGGCGGCGCTCTCGGCGGCGTTTCGTGCGATCGCGCCCGCCGGCGCGCCGGTGTTGCTCGAATCCCCGACCTACATCGGCGCGATCGCCGTCGCCCGCGCAGCGGGACTGCGAGCGATACCGGTTCCGATCGACAGCGGCGGTGTGCAGCCCGATTTGCTCGCGGCTGCGTTCAAGGCCACCGGTGCACGTCTCCTCTATTGCCAGCCGACATTCCAGAACCCCACCGGCGGGGTCCTGGCGGCGGACCGCCGCGGGCCGATCCTCGCGGCGGCACGCGAGGCCGGGGCGTTCGTGATCGAGGATGATTTCGCCCGCTGGCTGGCTCACGAGCGGCCCGGTCCAGCGCCGCTGATCGCCGATGACACCGACGGACGTGTGGTTCACATCGCGTCGCTGACTAAGCCAATCTCCCCCAACCTCCGCGTCGGCGCCCTGATCGCTCGCGGACCGGTCGCGCAGCGGTTAGCCGCGCTACGGCTCGTCGATGACTTCTTCGTACCGCGCACGCTTCAGGAAGCCGCGCTCGAGCTTGTCAGCGCGCCGGCGTGGCGGGCGCACCGAGCCCGTCTGTGTGCCGTGCTGATCGAGCGCAGGACGGCGCTGCTGGCGGCGCTGCGCAGCTATCTCCCCGAGGTGCGGGTCAGCCAGGTGCCCGCCGGCGGCTTGCATCTGTGGGCGCGGCTACCCGACCACGTCGACGACGTGCAACTCGCCGCTGATGCCCGGTCCGCCGGCGTGCTCATCAGCCCCGGCCGCCCCTATTTCGCCGCTGAACCTCCGGCCCCGCACCTGCGGTTGTCGTTCGCCGCCGTGACCGACAGCCGCCAGCTCGCCGAAGGGGTCCGCCGGCTCGCCGGCGTGCTCCCCGCGGGTGGCAGCACACCGCCCGCGCGGTCGACACGGACCCCGGGGGCGGATTCCGGCCTCGTCGGGTGAACACCGGCAGCCGACATCAGGCTCCTCGACGCTTTGGGGCCTGCGCGGTAGGTGCAGATCAGGAGTCCGGTGCTGCTCGTCGACGTCGATGCCAGCTCGAGCGCGCGGGAAGCAGTCGCTTCCCGGCACCGAGGAGAACTGGCTCGAGCATCAGGCTGACGAACACGCTGACGACTTTGCGCATTGCTCTGCCTCACTTCCTCGGTTGAATCATCGATTGACATGTCCTTGACGGAGAGCGAGCAGACAACTCATCGGTCGTCGGGGGCCGTCGACGGCGGGTCGCATTCTCGACCCATGCATAGCGCGTCAGCAGCGGCCGCCAGCCCCCGCCTTGTCGTGCTGTGCACGTAGGACATGCACGGCACGACAGGGCCGCGCGATCCTGGCGGATGGGACGCGTTATGCAGGTCGCTCGTGGCTCTGATCGCCCGCCGCGGGCCAGGGAGGCGGGGCGCGCCAGCGGGAGGCGGAGAGGCGGGCTACCGCCGCGGAGATGCGGGGTCGGTGTCAAGCGCACGGTTATCCGCTGGTCATGCGGGGTTAGCTGCCTCCCATGACGCCAGTCTTGCGTCTGGGTTCTGTACCTACACAGGGGAGGAAGTATGCGTCGATTCGTCGCGGCGGTCGTGGCCGTCGCCTGCACGTGTGGCCTGGTTGTGATGAGCTCAGGCGGGGCGGCTACGGCAGCCCGCGCCCAGGTGTCCTCGAAAACGGTGCCTCTGATCATCGCCAAGGACCGCCGTGGCTCGACCGCGGCGATCGCCAAGGTGTACATCCACGGCCACCCGTATCCGTTCCTGATCGACACCGGCGCCACGACAACGGTCGTCAACTTCAACCTGGCGCGGAAGCTGGGGCTCAAGAGGGTCGGCAAGCTGACGAAGGTGACGGGCGTGGGGTGCACGTCGTCCGCGCAGGGCGTACGCATCTCCCACTGGCGGATCGGCACTCAGCCGCTTCCCCCGATCAACGCCGTCAGCGTGAAGATCCCGATGACAGGGGGGAAGGCGATCAGCCTGCTCGGCTCTGACCTGCTCTCGCGCTTCGGCGCGATCCGTCTCGACTACCAGCGCGCCGCGCTGACGCTCGGCTGAGAGGGCAACGGGCCTGGGCTAAAACTCCCCTGGGGCTTCACCCCAGGGCCACCCCGGAGCTTCAGCCCAGGCCTCCCGAGCTACGCCGTGGAACCGGGAGGAGCGTCAGCTTCGGCCGCCTTGGAGCTCAGACGAGCTACGTAGGCCTGGGCCTTACCGCCGGCCTTGGTGATCTGCTCGTGATACTTGCCGCCGGTCCGCTGATCGGCGACCGCCTCTGCCTTCTGAACCGCGCCGAGGATCTGGTCGTGGTGCTCGGCTGCCGCGTCCTTCGCCTTCTGAGTCAAGCCATCGAGCTTGTCTGAGATTCCCATGATTTGTCCTTTCGATCGTCGGCTCGCCGACGGGATCGTGCCCGCCGCCGCGGCGAGCGCATCGGCAGCTGCTGCCGCACCGCGTGCTCCGAGCGTGATCGTGTAGTGGTTGGCGCCTTCTACGAGTGTCGCACGTCGCTGAGCTGGGGCCCGTGCCGCCCAGGAGCGCGCCAGCCCGAGCGGTATTACGGGGTTGGGATCGTCGAGCAGTCCGCGCGGTGCGCAGAGCAGGTTCGCGGGTACGGTCAGCCGGTGGGCGGCTGCGCCGACCTCGAGCAGCTCCGCCGCGTCGGCGCGGACGGCCTGGGCGCAGACCGATGAGCGCAGCCGTGGTGGCTCGCCGACCAGGTCGTGGTCGGCGTAGGCGACAAGGTCGGAGTCGGCCACGTCGCCGGCGGCGAAGGCGGGATGCGCCCGCCACCAGTCGCGGTAGGCCTCGCGGTCGGGGAAGCTCAGCGTCAGCCTGGCGAGCGCCGGCCCGAGGAAGGCCTCGATGAACGCCTGCGGGTTGGCACGCTCGAGGCCGGGGATCGTCAGGCCGCCGTCGATCAGCACCACCGAGCTGACCCGCTCAGGGTGCTCGACGGCGAGCCGCGCGACGATGTAGGCGCCGAGCGAATGACCGACCAGCACCGCTCGATCGAGGCTCAGGTCGTCCAGCAGCGCGAGTAGATCGGCCACGTGCGTCGCCAACCCGAACGGCCCCGGCAGCTCGCTACTGGCCCCGCGGCCGCGCAGATCAGGCGCGACGAGAGTTGCCCGTCCCGAGAGTGCGCGGGCGACCGCCGACCACGCCCGGCTGGAGGAGGTGATCCCGTGCGCTGCGACCACCGTCGGCCCCCCCACTCGCAGGCCGCCGAACCGGAACGCGGCCAGCGTGCCCCCGGCCACTTTGAGATCGAGGCGCTGGGTCGTGAGTGCTTCAGCCATCCCGATGCTCAAGCGTGCCCGAGCGACGCGCCAGCCCGAGCCCTGAGCCGCCGCCGGCGAGCAGCACCGCACACAGGATCCAGCCCAGCGCGGTCGTCCCGACGCCGATGTACTTCAGGCCGGACGCCAGGATCACGAACGCGATCACGGGCCGGATAAAGCGGTCGGGGACGCTCGCCGACAGCAGCGAGCCGATCAGGACCGCGGGGACGCTGCCGATGATCAGCGAGCCGGTGACACCGAGCTGCACGTGCCCGAACAGGATCGCCCCGAGCGCTGCGGCGCCGGTCAGCGGGACCGCCTGGGTGAGGTCGGTCCCCACGAGCTGGCTGGCGCCGAGCATCGGATACGCGAACAGCAGCAGGACGATCATCAGTGATCCTGAGCCGACCGAGGTGATCCCGACGATGATCCCGCCGAACACGCCGATCGCGACCGTCAACAGCCGGCGCGGCTGGGCGTCGCGCACGGCGCCGGTGCGCTTGTGGCCGGAACGCCGGTCGAGCACGAAGCGCAGGGCGATCGCGCCGGCGCCGGCCAGCAGCGCCGCCCCGAGGACCATCTCGATGTTGTGCTGCGCCGCCTTGGCGTGTCCCATCAGGTGCAGAAGGTATGCCCCGAGCACCGCGGCCGGAACCGATCCCAGCGTCATCCAGCGGACGAGCCCGAGGTTGACGGTTCCCGCCCGCAGGTGAACGGCAGCGCCGATCGGTCGCATCACCACCGCGGCGACGAGATCGCTCGAGATCGCCGACGACGGGGTGACCCCGAACAGCAGGATCAGCATCGGCGTCATCAGCGCCCCGCCGCCGGCGCCGGTCATCCCCACCAGCAGCCCGACGATCGCGCCGCCCAGCACGATGTACGGATCGATGTGCAAGTCGATCAGACGTCCGGCGCCGGCGGCGGGACGTGGCTATGCGACGACAGCGCTCGGGGCCAGGCTCGTGCTTGCGACCTCGGCGGCCACCGTGCTGTCGCCCTCCCGCTCGCTCGCGCGCCGAGCCAGGATCGCCAGCTCCGCGGCCAGCTCCGCGCCCCGCTCGAGCGGCCCCATGTGACCCATTCCGGGTACCTCGATCAGTCCGGTCAGGTTGGGGAGCGACTCGGCGATTCGCCGGGCGTGCGACGGCGGGGTCAGCCGGTCGCTCGCCCCGGCGATCACTAGCGTGGGCACGGTGAGGCGCTCGAGCGCCTCGTAGAGGTCCATGTCGCACATCGCGATCCCGCAGGCGGCGCGGACCTCCGGGGCGCAGGTGAGGAGCATCGGCTCGTAGAACGCAACCTGACCCGGGGTCGCGTGCCGGCCGAACGCCAGGTGGCGGATCACGGCGTGGAGAATCGGAGAGGAGAAGTGGGGCAGCGGTGCGCTCGCCCCGAGGAACAGGTGTCGCCCGAGCGGCTCGATCAACGCGTGCGCGAACGCCGGCAGCGTCAACACCAGCTGCTTGGCCAGGAGGTCGCCAAAGCCGGTGTTCAGCAGCGCCGCCGCGCCGACGCGCGAGTCGACGTCGAAGCGCTTCGCCCACGCCGCGATCGACATCGCCCCGAGCGAGTGCCCGACCAGCGTGGCCTGCTCGCCGTCGGGGACGCACGCCCGTAGGACCGCCTCGACGTCCTCCCCGAGTCGCTCAAGGGCGTAGTCGCCGGTTGCGGCGAGCCCGCTGTCGCCATGCCCGCGCAGGTCGTAGGCCACCACGCGGAACTCCCTCTCCAGCAGCTCGTAGATCACGTAGGTCCAGTACCACAGCGTCTCGGTCCAGCCGTGCGCGAGCACGATCGTGGGCCCGTGCTCGGGGCCGAACCACTCGGCGTGCAGCACCGTGCCGTCCGCCGAGTCAACCTCAAGCGGGCGTCCGGACGGTGGGGAGTGCAGCAGCTTGTACGCCGGGTCCTGGGCGATCCGTTCCGCGTGGCGCCACTGGACGCCGGCGCCGGCGGCCAGCAGCGTTCCCAAACAAGCGCCGCGGACGATCAGTCGGCGGCTGCGCTCGGGGTCCATGGCGGGAGCCTACACCCGCTCTGGCGCGGTCGCAACGCCCTCACCGGATGGCCCCGACGCGCGCCGCGACCGCGTGATGCCACGACAGCCACACCACTTTCCCTATATATATTTCGTTTGGGGCTTCGGCATTCCGTCGGTGGCGCATAAGCTTTGTCACCGTGCGAATCGGACTGCTCACCGGTGGCGGGGATTGTCCGGGCCTGAACGCGGTCATCCGCGCGGTGGTGCGCAAGGCGATCGACCACTACGGCGATCAGGTGGTCGGCTTCCGGGACGGCTGGCGCGGGGTGCTCGAGGAGGATCTCGGGGAGCTGACGATCGAGTCCACGCGCGGGATTCTCCCCCGCGGCGGCACGATCCTCGGCAGCTCGCGCACAAACCCCTACAAGCGCGAGGACGGCCCGGCGCGCGTGCGCGCGACGCTAGATCATCAGCGGCTCGACGGCCTGATCGCGATCGGGGGCGAGGATACGCTCGGGGCGGCCAACCGCCTGTACGCCGACGGCGTCAACGTGATCGGGGTTCCGAAGACGATCGACAACGATCTCGGCGCGACCGACGTCACGTTCGGCTTCGACACGGCGCTGCACGTCGCGAGTGAGGCGATCGACCGTCTGCACACGACGGCAGAGAGTCACAACCGGATCCTGGTGGTCGAGGTGATGGGGCGCAGCGCCGGCTGGATCGCCCTGCACGCCGGAATCGACGGGGGCGCCGACGTGATTCTGATTCCCGAGATCCCGTTCGACGTCGATGAGGTCTGCAGCCTGATCCGCCGGCGGCACGAGCGCGGCCGGTACTTCTCGATCGTTGTCGTCGCCGAGGGCGCGGTCCCCCAGCAGGGGACGATGATGCTCACCACGGGAGCGCTCGACGAGTTCGGCCATCCGCGCCTCGGGGGGATCGGGCAGCAGCTGGAGCGTGAGATCGAGCACCGGACCGGTTTTGAGACGCGCACCACCGTGCTCGGCCACATCCAGCGCGGGGGGACCCCGACCGCCTTCGATCGCGTGCTCGCGACCCGGCTCGGGCTGGCGGCGATCGACGCCGCCCACGAAGGGCGGTGGGGGACGATGACCGCGCTCCACGGGGCCGAGATCGAGCTTGTGGCGCTGGCCGACGCGGTCGCCGAGGTTCGTCGCGTCGCGGTGCGGGAATACGAGCGCTACCGAGTGCTGTTCGGCTGACGAGGGCTCCGATGGCCGGATTAGAAACCATGATCGGTCTATCCTGGAAGCCAGTGGCTCCCGTGGCGCAGCGATCGAACAGCTCGGGATGAGCGCGACCAGCGCGGTCAACCCGCGGCTGAAGGCGCTCACCGAGGCCGGCGTCAGCGTCTGGCTCGATCAGATCCGCCGGTCCCTGGTGGAGGGAGGCGAGCTCGCGCGGATGGTCTCCGAGGAGTCGCTGCGGGGCGTGACCGCGAACCCGTCGATCTTCGAGAAGGCGATCCTCGGCTCCGAGGACTACGACGACGCTTTGCGGGAGCTCGCGCGCGAGCAGCTGTCGGCGCGCCAGATCTATGACCGGCTGGCGGTGCGCGACGTGCAGCTGGCCGCGGACGTGCTGGCCGGCGTGCACGGTGAGTCCGGCGGCCGCGACGGGTTCGTCTCGCTCGAGGTCGCGCCTGACATGGCGCACGACCGCCAGCGGACGATCGACGGGGCCCGCACCTACTGGAAGATGGTCAGCCGCGCCAATGTGATGATCAAGATCCCGGGCACGCCCGAGGGCGCGGGCGCGATCGAGCAGGCGATCTACGAGGGGATCAACGTCAACGTCACGCTGCTGTTCGCCGTGTCCGCCTACGAGCAGGTGGCGGAGGCGTACCTGCGCGGGCTCGAGCGCCGACTCGAGGAAGGTCTGCCGCTCGAGGTCAACTCGGTGGCCTCGTTCTTCGTCTCCCGGGTCGACACCAATGTCGATCGTAAGCTCGAGGCGCTCGACCGCAGCGACCTGGCCGGCCGGGCGGCGCTGGCCAACGCGCGCGCCGCCTACCGGCGCTTTGAGGAGATCTTCTCCGGACCCCGATGGGAGGCGTTGCGCCACGCCGGGGCCGCGGTGCAGCGCCCGTTGTGGGCTTCGACCGGGGTCAAGAATCCGGATTATCCCGACACGATGTACGTCGACGGGCTGGTTGGACGCCACACCGTCAACACGATGCCGATGGCCACGCTGCACGCGGTGGCCGATCACAGCCACCTGAGCGGCCCGACCGCTGCGCACGACCCCACTGCCGACATCGAGGCGCTGACCGGGGCCGGGATCGATTTCGACCAGGTGACCGACGAGCTGCTGATCGACGGCGTGCAGCAGTTCGAGGGCGCGATGGATCGGCTGCTGGCCGGGATCGAGGAGCGTCGCGAAGCGGTGCTCACCGGCCGACCGCCGACGATTCAGGGCCGGCTTCCATCCCCGCTGGTGGGACCCGTCGCCGAGCGGGTCGGGCGTGCGCTGGAGCAGAGCGTGGCCAGTCGGGTCTGGCGCCACGACGCCTCGCTGTGGGGAGGGCCGGGGGTGGCTGAGATCGAGGATCGTCTCGGCTGGCTGACGGTCGCCGAGACGATGCTTGAGCACGCCTCGCAGCTGCATGCCTTCACCGCGCAGTGCCGCGCGGAGGGCTTCACCGACGCGGTGCTGCTCGGGATGGGCGGATCGTCGCTCGGTCCGGAGGTGATCCGCCGTTCGTTCATCGACCTGCACGCCCCTCAGGGCATCCCGGGCGGGCTGCGCCTGCAGGTGCTCGACTGCACGGATCCCGATGTCGTGCTGAGGGTGCAGGAGTCGGTCGACCTCGAGCGGACGCTGTTCATCGTCTCCTCCAAGTCCGGCGGCACGATCGAGACGCTGTCGCACTACCGCCACTTCCGCGCGCTCGCGGAGGCCGGGCAGTTCGTGGTCATCACCGACCCGGGGAGTCCGCTGGAGTCGCTCGCCCGCGACGAGGGCCTGCGCCACTGCTTCCTCAACCAGCCCGACATCGGCGGTCGCTACTCGGTGCTGTCGCTGTTCGGGCTCGTGCCGGCGGCGCTGATGGGCGTGCGAATCGAGGCGCTGCTGCACGCCTGCCAGGTGGCCGAGCAGAACTGCGCGCACTACGACTCCAGCGAATCGAACTCGGGCCTGTGGCTCGGGGCGACGCTCGGCGAGCTCGCGCGGCAGGGGGCCGACAAGCTCACGTTCGTGGTCTCGCCCCCGATCGGCAGCTTCGGACTGTGGGTCGAGCAGCTGATCGCCGAGTCGACCGGCAAGCACCGCCGGGGGATCGTCCCGATCGTCGACGAGCCGCTCGGCCCGCCCGAGGTCTACGGCGAGGATCGCGTGTTCGTGTACCTGCGAAACAGCGATCGCCCTGACCAGGCGCTGGACGGGAAGCTCGAGGTGCTCGCGTCCGCCGGTCATCCGGTGCTGACGCTCGCGACCCACGATGCACTCGACCTGGGACGGGTCTTCTTCCTGGCCGAATTCGCGGTGGCGGTGGCGGGCTGGGTGCTCGAGATCAACCCGTTCGACCAGCCCAACGTGCAGGAGGCCAAGGACAACACCAAGCACGTGCTCGATTCCGGCTCGGTCCCCGACCTGGCCCCGGCGGACGACGATGCGCTGCGCGCGCTGTTAGCTGACGCGGAACCGCCGCACTACGTCGCGATCATGGGCTACCTGCCTCCCTCGGACCGGCTCGACGCGGCCCTGACCGAGCTTCGGGTCGCGGTCCGGGCCGCCACGCGCGCGGCGACGACGTTCGGCTACGGGCCGCGCTTCCTTCACTCCACCGGCCAGCTGCACAAGGGCGGCCCCCCCACCGGGCGCTTCCTGCAACTCGTCGCCGATCCGCGGCGAGACGCTGAGATCCCGGGCGCCGGCTACTCGTTTGGGACGCTGATCGCGGCTCAGGCGGCCGGTGACCTGCAGACCCTCCGAGGCCACGGCCTCCCGGCGGAGCGGGTCAAGCTCGAAGGCGACCCGGTGAGCGCCGTGCGGGCGCTGACCGAGCGGATCACGGGACTGTTGCAGGGCGCGTGAGCACTTCGCTTCAGGACCGGTGAACGGCGCGTGATCGAGGATCGCGCCGGGGGGCGCCGTGAGCGGGGCCGGTGAACCGCGCGTGATCGAGGATCGGGCCGCCGAGAACCCGCTCGTCGAGGGCCTCGAGCGCCTGCCGGTCCATCCGACGGCGCTGGTCATCTTCGGCGCCACCGGCGACCTCGCGCACCGCAAGCTGCTCCCCGCGCTCTACAACCTCGCCCACGAGGGCGCGCTGCCGGAGCGCTTCGAGCTGATCGGCATCGCTCGGCGTGAGCGCGACCACGAGGACTTCCGCGACGCGGCGCGCGCGTCGATCGAGCGGTTTTCGCGTACCCGGCCCGACCCCGACGTGCTCGACGGCCTGATCGCCGACACGCGCTACATATCCGGCGTGTTCGACGACGAACAGGTCTACGCCGAGCTCGAGCGCACGTTGAAGGAGTTCGACGAGCAGGCGGGGCGCCAGCTCGACCGCGTGTTCTATCTGTCGACCGCGCCGCAGTTCTTTCCCGTGATCGCCGGCCAGCTCGGGTCGGCTGGCCTGAGCGGGGTGGAGAACGCGGAGCGCGCCGACCACGCCGTGAACGCGAAGGATGCTCAGACGAGGCTCGTGATCGAGAAGCCGTTCGGCTACGACCTCGCTTCGGCGCGAGCGCTGAACGCCGCTGTGCTCGAGGTGTTCGACGAGTCCCAGGTGTTCAGGATCGACCACTACCTTGGTAAGGAGACGGTCCAGAACCTGATCGCGCTGCGCTTCGCCAACGTCCTGTTCGAGCCGGTGTGGAACCGCAACTACATCGACCATGTCGAGATCACCGCCGCCGAGGAGATCGGGATCGGGGGCAGGGCCGGTTACTACGAGGGCGCCGGCGCGCTGCGCGACCTGGTTCAGAACCACATGATGCAGCTGCTCGCGCTGCTGACGATGGAGCCACCGAGCTCGTTCCAGGCCAACCGGCTGCGCGACGAGAAGCTGAAGGTGCTCGAGGCGATCGTGCCGCCCACGCCCGCCGACGTCGGCTCGATGGCACTTCGGGCGCAGTACGCGGAGGGCATCTCCGCCGGCGCGCGCGTCCCCGGCTACCGCGAGGAGGAGGGCGTCGCGGGCGATTCGCGGACCGAGACCTACGCGGCGCTACGCCTGCGCATCTCCAACTGGCGCTGGGCGGGGGTCCCGTTCTACCTCCGGACGGGCAAGCGGCTCGCGCGCCCGCTGACGGAGATCGTCGTCGCGCTGAAGCCAGTGCCGCACTTGGCGTTTCAGAGCAGCGGGTCGGTCGGCGTGCAGCCCAACCAGATCGTGTTGACGGTGCAGCCCGACGAGGGCGTGTCGGTGTCGCTCGGCGCCAAGATCCCCGGTCCCAGGATGCGAATTCGCCCGGTCAACATGGAGTTCCGCTATGGCACGTCGTTCATGTCGCAGTCACCCGAGGCCTACGAGCGGCTCATCCTCGACGCGATGCGCGGAGACGCGACACTGTTCACCCGCAACGACGAGATCGAGGCGCTGTGGGGGATCGTCGATCCGATCCTGACCGCGTGGCACGACGACACCGGGTCCGCGCTCGCGCAGTATCCCGCTGGATCTGACGGCCCCCGCGAGGCCGGCGAGATACTCGACGGCGGGCGGCGGTGGCGGCGGCTGTGAGCGACTGGCGGCGGTGGCCGTGAGTAACGGCGGGCGGTGGCGGCTGTGAGGGACGGCTGGCGGCTGTGAGCGACGACGTCTGGTCTGAGCGCGACACAACCCCCGGGGCGATCGAGTCGGCGCTCCGAGGGCTGCTGCGGGAGCGCCACGCGGCCAATCACGGGCTGGCGCCGGCGCGCGTGCTCAATCTGATCGTCGTCGTGGACCGCGAGTGGAAGGGCGAGATCGCCAACCGGCTGGCGCGCGTGGGTCGCTACCACGCGTCGCGGACCGTGCTGTGCGCCGTGGAGGACGGTCGTGAGTCGCTCGACGCCCGTGCGGTGATGTCCTATGAGGACCCCACCACGGGTCTGGGAGTAATCCACGAGCAGATCGAGATCGACCTCGGGTCAGAGCACCTCTCCGGCCTGGAGACGATCGTCGATCCGGTGCTCGCATCGGAGCTTCCCACGATGCTGTGGTCGCCTCATGGTTTCGAGGAAGCCGTGCAGGCTTTGCGCCCGCTGCTCGACGTGATGCTGATCGACTCCGACCAGGAGCCCGAGGCGGGGGCCGCGATGGCTCGCGCCGTGGCGCTGCTGGAGTCCGTCTACGTGGTCGATCTCGCGTGGTTGCGAACGACGCCGTGGCGAGAGCGCCTGGCGGCGAGCTTCGACCCGTCCGAGCGCCGTGCTGCGCTTGACCGGATCAACGGGGTCGAGATCCGCCATCGGGCGGGCTCCACCGTCAGTGCGCTGCTGCTGGCGGGGTGGCTCGGCTCCCGGCTGGGTTGGCGGGCGCAGCCCCTCCGGTCCCGGAATGGCGCCGGAATGCGCGGCGTGGCTGGTCTCGCGGGGTCTGGGATCGGCGGTGGTCTGGCGGGGTCTGAGGTCGGCGTCGAGGTCCGCCCGACCGACCAGGAGGCCCCCGGCCTGGCGGGTGTGACGATCTCCTGCGCGGGCGGCTTCGCACTGTCGCTGGATCGGACCCCGGGCGGCCTGTGTGCACGGGAACGCGCTCGCAGCGGCGACGCGCGAACGTGGCAGGTGCTCGGAGCGTCCCGCGGCGAGGGGGGGATCCTCGGCGAAGGGGTGCGACAGGCGCTGCTGCGCGATCCGACCTACGGCCCGGCGCTCGACGTCGCGCACGGGTTCTGTCCCGGATGAGGCTGACGCTCGAGGTGGTGGACGATCCCGTCGCCGCGTGCGCCGAACTGCTGCTCGCCGCGGCGCGGGCCGGCGGGGAGATCGTGCTGGCGGGCGGCTCGACGCCGAAGGCGGCCTACGAGCGGGCCGCGGCCGATCCCGACGCCTTTGCGGGGGCTACGCTGTGGTTTGGCGACGAGCGCTGCGTAGGTCCGGGCGACGAGCGGTCCAACTACCTGATGGTCAAGCATGCGCTGTTCGACGGGCTCGGCTCGCGTACGACCGTTCATCGGATCGAAGGCGAGCTCGGAGCCCGCGACGCCGCGGACGCCTACGAGACGCTGCTCCGATCGGCCGGTCCGCCGTCGTTCGACCTGGTCCTCCTCGGGCTGGGCCCGGACGGCCACACCGCGTCCCTGTTCCCTGATCAGGAGTCGCTGGCCGAACGCTCGCGACTTGTCGTCGGCGTGCCGCAGGCCGGACTCGAGCCGTTCGTCCCGCGGGTGACGTTCACGCTGCCCGCGCTCGCCGCCGCGCGGCGGATCGTGTTCCTGGTCGCCGGCGGGTCGAAGGCGGCCGCGGTCGCGGCCGCCTTCGGTCCTGATGCCATGCCCGATCCGCACGTGCCCTCCTCGCTGTTGCCGCCGCTCGCCGGTCAGGTCACCGTGCTCCTCGACAAACCGGCTGCGGGGCGCCTGTGAGTTCGGTGGGCGATCTCGGCCGAGCCCCCGGCGTGCGCCGGTGAGTTCCGTGATCGGTGTCGATCTCGGTGGCACCAAGATTGCCCTGGCCGGGCTGCGTGGTCGGCACCTCGGCGAATCGGTGATCAAGCCCACCGACCGTTCGAGCGCCGCCACGCTGATTGACCAGATCGCCGCGATCGTCGATGACCAGCGGGCCCCGGATCTCCAAGCGGTGGGGATCGGGGTTCCCTCGGTGGTCGAGTTCGCCACCGGTCGGGTCATCTCCTCGGTCAACGTGCCGCTGGCCGACGTGCCGCTGCGCAAGCTTCTGGGGGAGCGGCTCGCGGTGCCGGTGTTCGTCGAGAACGACGCGACCGTGGCCGCGTTCGCCGAAGCGCACGACGCCGACCTGCGCCTGGTCGCCGAAAATCTCGTGATGCTCACGATTGGCACCGGGGTCGGAGGCGGGCTCGTGCTCGGCGGGCGGATCTACCGCGGCGCGACCGGCGGCGCGGGCGAGCTGGGCCACACGATCGTCGGGCTCGGTGCGGGGGACCTGGTCCCCCCGGCGGCTGGGTTTCCCCAGACGGGATCGCTCGAATCGCTGGCCTCCGGCCACGCGCTGGACCGGCTCGCTGAGCGTGGCGCCGAAGATCCCGGGTCTTCGCTGGGGCGCTTGCGCGTGGAGGGCCGGGCGGTGCTGGGCGCCGATGCGGTCCAGGCGGCGCACGACGGCGATGCGACGGCCGTGCGGATCGTCGAGGTCTGGGCTGAGCGGGTCGGGATCGGCGTTGCCAACGCGATCAACACCTTCGATCCCGAGGAGGTCGTGATCGGCGGCGGGGCGGCGCGGGCGGGAGAGCTCCTGCTCGCCGCGGTGCGCCGGGTCGCTCGCGACTACGTGCTGCCCGGTCTCGGTACCGGGACGACGATCCGCCTAGCCCGGCACGGCGTTCGAGCGGGCGTTCTCGGCGCGGCTCTGCTCGCGGTCCACGAGCTTCAGACCGTCAACGCCCACGCCCCTATTGACGATGAAGCCCCGACGTCCCCCGGGGACACTGGAGAGGACACCCACCCATCCACGGAGGTCCACTGATGATTGTCGCCTGCGGATTTGACCATGCCGGGGTTTCGTTGCGAGAGCGCCTGCTGCCGCTGATCGACGCGGCGGGCCACGATGTGCTCGATCTCGGCACCGACAGCACCGACCCCGTCGATTACTCCGACAAGGCGCTCGCCGTCGGGCGCGCCGTCGTGTCCGGCCAGGCCGAACGGGGGATCATCGTCTGCGGCTCGGGCGCGGGCGTCTCGGTTGCGGCCTGCAAGATCCACGGCGTCCGTGCGGCGACGATTCACGACACCTACACGGCCCACCAGGCCGTTGAGCACGACGACGTCAACGTGCTCTGTCTGGGCGGCCGGGTGATCGGCGTCGAGGTCGCGGCGGAGATCGTGACGGCGTTCCTCACGGCGCAGGTGAGCGACGAACAGCGCCATCTGCGCCGGAGGGATAAGGTCGCAGAGATCGAGCGTACGGGCGGAGTGGCCTGATGGGCGGCAACGGGCCAAAAAATAGATTGGCTCGGACGCCCGCGTGAAGCTGATCGTCGTCAGGCACGGCGAGACCGAATGGAGCGCCGCGCTCAAGCACACCAGCCGCACCGACCTGCCGCTGACCGAGGCGGGTCGCCGGACGGCGGTCGCGCTCGGCGAGCAGCTCCGCGGTCGCTGCTTCGCGCTCGTGCTGTGCAGCCCGCTGCTCCGCGCCCGAGAGACGTGCGAGCTGGCCGGCTTCAACGCGGACGCGATCCTGTGCGAGGACCTGCACGAGTGGAATTACGGCGACTACGAGGGCCTCACGACGGCGCAGGTTCACGCCCGAGCCCCCGGCTGGAGCCTGTGGCGCGATGGCTGCCCGAATGGAGAGAGCCCGCGGGAGGTCGCGCTCCGGGTGGATCGCGTCCTGAATCGCCTTGACGCCGAGGACGCCGAGGACGCCGGCGGGGAGGCGGTCGCATTCGCGCACGGTCACGTGCTCCGCGTCCTGGCGGCGCGCTGGATCGGGATGGAGGCTGCGGCGGGGGCGCGGTTCGCGCTCGGCGCCGGGGCGGTCGGCGTCCTTGGCCACGAGCGTGAGACGGAGGTGATCGAACGCTGGAACGCGTGACAGATGTCACGGCCGATTTCGGCCGCGCCCCACTTACGCGCCGGCTGAGATGTGCCTACGCTGCGTGCCATGAACTCAACCGATTCACACCACGTCGGGCTCGCCGTCGAGGTGCGCGACCTGCGCAGGTCCTACGGTGAGGTGGAGGCTGTCCGCGGTGTGAGCTTCGAGGTCGCGCCGGGCGAGGTCTTCTGCCTCCTCGGTCCCAACGGCGCCGGCAAGACCACGATCGTCGAGATCCTGGAGGGCTACCGGACACGGAGCGCTGGAGATGCGCGTGTCCTGGGGATCGACCCCTCGGCCGGCAGGCGCGAGCTGCGCGAGCGCGTGGGAATCGTGCTGCAACAGTGCGGCGTTCAGAGCAACCTGACCGTCGCCGAGCTCGTCGAGATGTACGGCCGGTATCACGTTCAGGCACGGCCGGTGGACGAGGTGATCGAGCTGGTCGAGTTGACCGAGAAACGCAAAGTACGCGCCAAGCAGCTCTCCGGAGGCCAGCGGCGCCGGCTCGACTTGGCGCTCGCGCTGGTCGGCGATCCCGACCTGATCTTTCTCGACGAGCCCACCACGGGCTTTGATCCGGCGGCGAGGCGGCACGCCTGGTCGACCATACGCTCGCTGTGCGAGCTCGGCAAGACGATCTTCCTCACGACCCACTTCATGGACGAGGCGCAGGCGCTCGCCAATCGCGTCGCGGTGATGCGGGCGGGCGAGATCATCGCGGTCGGGCGGCCCGAGGATCTCGGCGGCCGCGACCTCCGGCCGGCGGAGATCCGCTTTGGGCTGCCTGCCAACCTGTCGCTGGGCGATCTGCCCGAGCTCCCGGAGCAGCACCGCTCGCTCGAGGGGGACCACGTCCTGGTGCTCACGACCGAGCCCGTGCTGGCGGCGCAGCGGATCACCACCTGGGCGATCGAGCGCGGCCTGGACCTCGCCCACTTCTCCGTCAGCCAGCCGACGCTCGAGGACATCTACCTCGAGCTCACCGGCTCTGATGATCAGAACCGCTCGACCGAAGATCACACGAGCCAGACTGCGGAGGTCGTTCGATGAGCGCTGTCGCGACAGCTTCGCTGGGCCGCGACCTCGGCCTGTTTGCCTCGCAGATCCGCTACGAGCAGCGCTCGTACTGGCGCAACCGCGTCGGCGCCTTCTTCACCTTCGTCTTCCCGCTTATGTTCCTGGTCATCTTTTCGAGCATCTTCCACGGGCAGCACATTGCCCAGCGCGGCGGCCTCGCATACGACCAGTTCTTCGTTCCCGGCATTCTCGCCTACGGCGTGATCACCACGACGTACCTCAACATGGCGATCAACACCGCGATCCTGCGTGACGAGGGCGTGCTCAAGCGGATGCAGGGCACGCCGCTTCCGCGCTGGGCCTACATCGCGGCGCGGATCGCATCGACCCTGGTGATCGTAGTCGCGATCACCGTGGTTACGCTCGTGCTTGGCGTGGCCGCGTATGGCGTGCATATTCGGCCAGAAACGCTTCCGGGCTTGATCGTGACCCTCCTGCTCGGAACCGCAGCGTTCACGACGCTCGGGATCGGGATCACCCGTTTTATCACCACCGCCGATTCCGCCCCGGCCGTCGTCAACGCGACCGTCCTGCCGCTCACGTTCATCTCGGGGGTCTGGTTCGTGACGGACACGTTGCCGCATTGGCTGCAGGACATCGCCAGGGTGTTCCCGATCCGCGCGCTCGCGGGTGGGCTTCAGTACGCGTTCGACCCCCGCACCGGGGGCGCGGGATTCAACGGCACCGATCTTCTGACGCTGGCGATCTGGCTGGTGGTCGGAACGGCGCTGATGGTGTGGTTCCTGCGCCGGCCGCAGGGCGAGACGGTGTGACGAGCGCGGAGGACCGGGGCGGTACTTGGGGGCACCTGCCCACGACGAGCGCGGAGGACCGGGGCGGTACTTGGGGGTCCCCGCCCACCAACGACGGCGATTCTCTGCTCGGGCGCCACGGCTCGATGCGGGTGCTTTACGCGCTCGTCTGGCTCGTGTTCCTGCTGTTCCCGCTGATCGACGCGATCAACAGCCGCGACTCGCCGATCGGACGAGCGTTCGCGATTGTCGCCGCCGCGGTGTTCGTGGGCGTATACGTCCGTCAGCTGGTCAGAGCGCGGCGTCCGGTTTCACTTCGCGTCGCGGTGATGACGGTCGTCCTGCAGCTGGCGATCGCGATCACGCTGACGCTCGCCGAGCGATATACGTGGGGGTCGATGTTCACGTTCGCGGCCGCCGGCGCCGCGTTCGTGCTACCGCCTCGGCTCAGGCCGTGGGCGCTGCTCCTGTGCGGGGTGCTTGTTCCGGGCGTTGGGGCACTCGACCGTGTAGCTGCGGGCGAGATACTCGCCTACACCGCGACCACGGTCGGGGTCGGCCTGTTGATGCTCGTCCTGTCGGACCTGAGGAGTCGCAACGCGGAGCTGCTGGCGGCGCGGGCCGAGCTTGCGAGGCTCGCGGTCGCGCAGGAGCGGCTGCGGTTCGCCCGCGACCTGCACGACCTCCTCGGCCACACGCTGTCGGTGATCGCACTGAAGAGCGAGCTGGCGGGCAGGCTCCTGCCCGACCGCGCCTCCGAGGCACTGGAGGAGGTTCGCGCTGTCGAGCGCGTGGCGCGCGGGGCGCTGGCCGAGGTCCGCGAGGCGGTTGGCGGTTACCGTC
>JBPCRJ010000074.1:0-2890 GCA_050996975.1 Solirubrobacteraceae bacterium
CCGCCTCGATCGTCGAACGTCGAGACGTCTGGCTTCCGGAGACGGGCGGCTGGGCCGACTGCCCGATCTACGACCGCGACTTGCTCCGGCCCGGCAATCGCATCGCCGGCCCCGCCATCATCGAGCAGATGGACGCGACGACCGTCGTGCTGCCCGGCATGACGGCGCGCGTCGAGCCCTACATGAACATCATCCTGGAGGCGTCATGAGCCAGGCCGCGACCGTTACTGCGCTCGAGTGGGCAGAGCCCGCCGCCATCGACCCGATCACCGTCGAGGTGATCGGTTCGGCGCTCGCCTCGATCACCGAGGAGATGGGCGAGGCCCTGGTGCGGGCGAGCTATTCCACCAACATCAAGGAGCGGCGCGACTGCTCGACGGCCCTGTTCGACATCGACGGCAACACGCTTTGCCAGGCCGAGCACATCCCGATGCATCTCGGCTCCTTCATCGGACTCATTCCGCACATCATGAAGCGCCACCGCGTCGAGGAGATGCGGCCGGGCGACGTGTTCGTCGGCAACGACGCCTATGAGGGCGGCGGCACGCATCTGCCCGACATCGTGCTCGCCGAGCCGATCTTCGTCGAGGGACGCATCACCGCCTGGGCGGTGAACCTCGCGCACCATGCCGACTTCGCCGATCGCGGCCACGCGCATATCTACCAGGAGGGCTTGCGCATTCCGCCGATCCGCCTCTACCGGGCCGGCACGCTCGTCAAGGATGTCGAGGAGCTGATCCTCCTCAACTGCCAGGTGCCGCGCGAGCGCCTCTCGGATCTGCGCGCCCAGATGGCCGCCAACCGGCTCGGCGTCGAGCGCATGACGGCGCTCTGCGCCAAATACGGCCGCGCCGTCGTGCTGGCGGCCGGCGTGGCGCTGCAGGATTACGCCGAGCGCAAGATGCGCGCCGGCATCGCCGCGATTCCGGACGGCACCTATCGCGCCGCCGACCGCTATGACTGCCCGGAGATCGACGGCGAGTTCGATATGAGTTGCGAGATCGTCGTCGCGGGCGACGAGATGCGCCTCGCCTTCGAGGCGCCGCCGCAAATCCGCGCCGGCCTCAACATGACCTACACGGCGCTGCTGTCGACCGTCTATTACGCCGTGAAGTGCATCGTCGATCCGACCATCCTGCCGAATGCCGGCCTGGCGCGGCCGCTGACGGTCACCGCGCCGGAGGGCAGCGTGGTCAACTGCGTGCATCCGGCCGCTGTCAACGGCCGCCTGGGTCCTTGCCAGCGCGTCGTCGACCTCATCCACGCCGCCCTGTTCGAGGCGGTGCCGGACCGGGTGATGGCCGCCTGCAACGGCGCCTGCTTCTCGGTGACCTTCGTCGGCCAGAAGCCTGCCGACCGCAGCCTGTGGGTCTATCTCGAGACGATCGGCGGCGGCTCTGGCGCGCGCCACGCCAAGGATGGGCTCGACGGCGTGCATGTCCATATGACCAACACCTCGAACCTTCCCGTCGAGGCGCTGGAGCTGGAATACCCGCTCACCCTGCTGCGCTACGAGCTGGTCGACGGATCGGGCGGTCCCGGCACGCAGCGCGGCGGCATGGGCTTGCGGCGCGTCTACCGCGCCGAGCATGACTGCCGCGTGCGCGTCGACGGGGCGCGGCTGTTGTCGTCGCCCTGGGGGCTCGACGGGGCCGGCGAGGGCGGGCGCGGCGAGGTGCGCTACCATGCGGGCGCCCATGCCCTCGACCATGGCAGCGGCCCGCTGCGCAAGGGCGAGATCATCGAGATCATCACGCCGGGCGCCGGCGGCTATGGCGCCGCCTCGAAGCGCGGGCGCGCCGAGGTGGCGCGCGATATCGCCGAAGCCCGCATCGACGCGGTGACGGCGGCGACGGTGTATGGTTATGAGGGATGAGCGCGCGGACTGAAGCTTGCACGACCGCGACGCGTCCTTCGAGACGCATCCCTTTGGGATGCTCCTCAGGATGAGGATGTTTGATGCAGGGCATGGAGATTTGAGGATGGCATGAACAAGCCTCCTCATGCTGAGGAGCCGCCGCAGGCGGCGTCTCGAAGCACGCAAAACGGAAGCCTAGGTCAGATGCAATCGCAGATGCAGATAAGGAGGCCACGCCGATGACGCTGTCTCGCCGTTCCATGCTCGCCGCCGGCGCCGCGCTGCCCTTCTTGCGCGTGCCGGCCCGCGCCGCCACCCAACCCGGCAAGCTGATCTTCGGCTTGTCGAGCTATCCACCCACCTTGGCGCCCTGGGCCAATGGCGGCACCGCCGCGGCGACCGCCAAGCTGATGTTCCATCGCGGCCTGCTCGGCTACGGGCCGGACGGCAAATTGCGTGGCGAGCTCGCCGAGAGCTTCGAGCACGCGCCCGACGGCGCTTGGGTGTTCAAGCTGCGCGACGCCTTTTTCCACAACGGCCAGCCGGTCACCTCGGCCGATGTCGCCTGGACCATCGCCGAGGTCGCCGGCGAGAAGTCGACCGCCTATCTGCGCGGCGAATGCCAGCGCATCGCCAAGGTCGAGACGCCGGACGCCAAGACGGTGCGCCTGACCACCAAGGAGCCGATGGCCACCTTGCCCCTGACCATGGCGAGCTACTTCCTGCCGATTCTTGCGAAAGGCTCCACCGAGGGCTCGCCCATCGGCGTCGGCGCCGGCCCCTTCAAGATCACCGCGCAGGAGCGCGGCGTGTCGATCGACCTCGAGGCGTTCGACAAGTTCTACCGGCCGGGCGAGCCGAAGGTGAAGTCGCTGCGGATGATCGCCTATGCCGACGAGAATGCCCGCGTCGCGGCGTTGCAGGCAGGCGATGTCGACCTCATCGAATACGTGCCCTGGCAGTCGATGAGCGGCATCGAGAAGGACCCCAGGCTCTCGCTGCAGACGACCGAGGGGCCGTTCATGTATCTCG
>JBPCRJ010000077.1:0-9972 GCA_050996975.1 Solirubrobacteraceae bacterium
CCGACATGCTACGGCTGAACGTCGCGGTTCCCCCGTCGGCGACGCCCAACGCGCTCGGCCTGCTGGGCAACGACCCAGCTGGCTTCCCCAACGGCAGGCGCGTGGCCGATGACATCGTCACGATCGAGCTGCGAGCCTTGGCCGGCGTCACCTACGCGTTGGTGGACAAGACCTTCACGCCCGACGCCGCCGCCGGAAAGCTGACCCAGGGCGTGGTGACCCCGCCGACCGGTCCGCCCGGGACCGCCCGGTTCCTGTCGAACTTCCCCTATCTGGGGATTCCCGACGACGGATTCAACACGCCGCCCAACCCGACGCCGGGTCCGGGGACACCAGCCGCACCATGACACTCCCGGCAGCGATGTCGACCAGATAGGACGTCATGTAAGCCGCGGCGTAGCGGGGATCCGAACGGCTTGCACGGTCGTGAGCGTGGGGCCCGCCTATTCGGGTCCCCGAAGCGACGCCGGATCTGGTAAGCGGCTTCCTGCCTCTACAGGAGCGTTCCGCCCGGCGGCACGACCCACAGCCGGGGCGCGAGCTCGACGACCAAATCGGGGTCGAGCTCGCCGACTGTCGGCGCGGAGGTTCGCTCGAGGGCCATCATCAGCTCGCGCCAGGCGCGGGCAACGGGAGCGACGCGCGCGGTAGGACCGAAACCCGTCGCCGCCTTCAGCTCGTCTGCTCGTTCCCGGGCATCCTCAAGCGTGAGGTTGCCGAACGGACGGTTGGTGCCGCGGACGAACACGGTCTGCTCGATGATGTACTGAAGCCGGGAGCTGGGGTCTGCTGCCGGACTGGGGTCAGCCTCGGCGCCGGACGCGGGATCCACGCCGGGCTTGGCCTCCGCGTCCACCTCGGACGCGGGATCCACGCCGGGCTTGGCGTCTGAGTCGACGATGGGCTTTGCGTCCAGATCGTGGGCGGTCTTAGGGTCAGGCAAGGGGTTGGGGTCCGCACCGGGGTTGGGGTCGGGCATGGATTTGGGATCGGCGTCGCTCATGACTTATCCTTTGCTGGTCGCGGCCGGTTGATCACTACTTGCACAACGCCAGCCTACGGGCCGCGACCGCGGCCTGTCCGTAGGCGATCGCGCCGTCGTTCACCGGGAGTAGCTGCGGCGTGAGGACTCGTAGGCCGGCTGCCCGAAGACCGTCCGCGGTTGCCTCGAGCAGTCGGCGGTTCTGGAACACTCCACCGGAGAGCACCACGAGCTCGGTGCCCTGGTCTCCCGCCGCTTGCACGCAGGCCTGGATCGCGCCGTGCGCCAGGGCCCCGTGAAACCGGGCGGCGACCACACCTGGCGGCGCACCGGCCGACAGGTCGGCGGTGAGCGCGCGGATCGTCTCGCGCGGGTCGAGCAGGAACACACTCTTGCCACTCGCCAACGTCTCGGCCCCGTCGCTGATGGCGATCGGATAGCGTCCGCGCTCGGCGGGATCGATCGCCGCCTCGAGCTCGATCGCGGCCTGGCCCTCGTAGTTGACGGTTGCGCGCAGGCCGCACAGCGCCCCCACAGCGTCGAAAAGCCGTCCCATGCTCGTCGTGACCGGAGAGCTGACACCAGTCCGCGCGAGGGCTGAGACCTGACTCCAGGAGCGCGCCGGCACGAGTTCGGCCAGCCGGGGGGGGATCGCCGGCTCTCCGCCGAAGGCCGCTGCGAGCCACGCGCAGGCCATCCGCCAGGGCTGCCGGATCGCCGCGGAGCCGCCGGGAAGCCTCACCGGCAGGAGCATGCCCACGCGGCGGAAGTCCGCAAGGTCCCCTGACAGGAACTCACCGCCCCACACCGTGCCGTCGGGCCCGTATCCGGTGCCGTCGAAGATCGCACCGACCGCGGTTCCGAGCTCGCCGTGCTCGGCGAGGCATGCCGCCAGATGTGCGTGATGGTGCTGGACGCCAACTAGCTCAACGCCGTCGCGGTCCATCGCGTACTTGGTCGAGAGGTACTCGGGATGCAGGTCGTGGGCCACGACCTCGGGCGTGACCGCGAACAGCCGCTCGAAGTGCTCGATTCCCTCCATGAACGAGCACAGCGTCTCGTAGTTCGCGAGGTCGCCGATGTGATGGGAAATCCAGGCGCGCTCGCCCCGGACCAGGCAGAACGTGTTCTTCAGCTCGGCGCCGCAGGCGAGCAGGGGCCTGGGGGCACCGCCACCTGGCAGCGACAGGCTCGCCGGCACGTATCCACGCGAGCGCCGCAGAAACGCCGTCTGCGCGCCGGCGCTGATGCCGAGGACTCGCAGCACCGAATCGTCGGTGCGCGTCTGAATCGGGCGATCGTGGATCAGGAAGAGGTCGGCGATCGGTCCAAGCCGCTCCAGCGCGTCCTCGTCGCGGTAGGCGATGGGCTCGTCGGAGACGTTTCCGCTCGTCATCACGAGCGTTGCGCCCTCCCCGCCGGCACCGGCCTCGAGATCGGCGAGCAGTAACTGGTGCAGCGGCGAGTAGGCCAGCATCACGCCGAGCTCCGCGGTTCCGGGCGCGACCGAAGCAGCGACCGGTGCATCTGCGCGCCGGCGGGCAAGCACGATCGGGCGCTCGGGACCGCTGAGCAGCTCGCGCTCGACGGCCTCGAGCCGCACCAGTGTCTGCGCGGCGGCCAGGGAACGCGCCATCAGCGCGAACGGCTTGTCCTCACGGTGCTTGCGCGCGCGCAGCTGCGCCACCGCCCGTTCGTCGTAGGTGCGGCAGGCGAGGTGGTACCCCCCGATCCCCTTGATCGCGAGGATCGCGCCGTCGCGCAGCGCGGTCGCCGCGGCCGCCACCGGGTCGGGCGGTACGCCGGCGTGCAGCGTCGCGGACGCGCCCGGATCCAGCCGCGCGGCGGCTGCGTTCGGATCGGCAGGAGACGCCCCGCCGGCGTCGCACGACCCGCGCTGCGCGCCGGACGCGAGCAACGACACGGCCGGGCCGCACACCGGGCAGGCGTTCGGCTGAGCGTGGAAGCGCCGGTTCGCAGGGTCCTCGTACTCCGCCCGGCAGAGCGCGCACATCGTGAACGACGCCATCGTCGTCAGCGGCCGGTCGTAAGGCACACCCCGGACGATCGTGAACCGCGGCCCGCAGTTGGTGCAGTTGATGAACGGATACCGGAAGCGGCGGTCGGAGGGATCGAACAGCTCGGTCAGGCACTGCTCGCAGGTGGCGCTGTCGGGCGTGACCGGTGCGTCGGCCACCCCCCCGCGCGGACTCTGAAGAATCTGAAAGCCGACGGCGCCCGTCGCCGATCGCTCCTGGGTCTCGATGCGCTCGAGCACGGCGAGCGGCGGGGCATCCGCCGCCAACCGCGCGAGGAACGCGTCAACCGCAGCGCCGCTTCCCTCGACTTCCAGCAGCACGCCGCGAGAGTCATTGAGCACGAAGCCGCTCAGCCCGAGCTCGTGCGCGAGCCGGTAAACGTACGGTCGAAAGCCCACGCCCTGAACCGTCCCGTGCACCCGGACCTGGGCCCGCCGCAGCGCGCGCGACGGCGCGCGGACGCTCATCCCACCAGCTCGGCCAGCACGTGGTACGCGCTGGCCTGAGCCTCCTGGATCCGGGGGATGTGCTCAGAGCGAGTCACGATCACATGGTCGGCCAGCCGCTCGCCTGCCACCGCCCCACCGTCATAGCCAACCATCGCGATGCTCACCAGCCCCCGGCGCCGAGCTTCGGCCAGCGCCTCGATCACGTTGCGGGAGTTGCCCGAGGTCGACAGCGCGAGCAGCGTGTCGCCCGTGCTGCCGTAGGCGATCACCTGCCGGGAGAAGATCGCGTCGGTGCCGATGTCGTTCGCGATCGCGGTCAGGATCCCCGAGTCCTCGGTCAGGTCGATCGCCGGTCGAGCTCGCCGCGAACCGGACGGCGAGCGAAAGTCGGCCACCACGTCCATCGCGTCGGTCGCCGAGCCCCCGTTCCCGAGTGCCATCAGCTTGCCGCCTCGATCAAAGCTCGCGCGCAGCGCGTCCGCGGCGTTGCGCAGCTCGTCGCGGTTGTCGGTCAGCGTCTGGGCGCGCAGCGCGCCGATCTCCTGCGCCTTCATCAGCACTGATCGACGAACGTCATCCATGACCGGCTCGAGTTGGTCCTCCTGCTCACCCAGGAACGGGTACAGGAAGCTCGAGGCCCCGGAATCGTGGATCCGGCGCTGGTCGCGTCCGGACAGCAATCCGCGGTGATCGAAGAACACGTGCACGAGCTCCCACAGCACGTGGTACAGCGTCTCGACGAGCTCCTGTCTGATGTACGGGTCCGTCGTCGGGGGATCAAACTCGTACTCGGCGCCCGAGGGCGAGAAGGCGATCGTCAAACAGCCCCGGGCCCGCGCGATCTCCAGCGCCCGCTTCGCCTCTCCCCCATCCTCGTCCGCGCCGAACGCGATCGCGACATCCTCCGGCGCCACGAGCAGCGCCACCTGCGTAGCGAGGTCGCCGCCGTCGCCCGCTAGCCCGATTGCGGGCAGCGCGCGCTTGCCGACGATCACGGGATGAACGAACTCGACCGCGACGTGGCGAGCGTCCGAACGCGCCGCCGGCGATCGACCGAAGGCGATCAGCCTCCCTCCACGGGCGAACCGCTCGGCCATCTGATGACACAGCCGCGCGAGTCGCTCGGCCTCGACCGCGAAGAACTCGTCGTTGGCCTTGAGGCGCTGCTCCAGCAGCGCCTCAAGACGTCCCGCGGGATCGGCGGCAAATGCCCTCACGCCAGGCCTCCGCTCGCCATCCTGGCTCGCCGGATTGGAGGCCGCGTGAGTCATCCGGACGTCATACAGCGATCTCCTGCGGGTTGGCGATCCGCAGGAGCCAGTCCTGCCACGCGTCGACTCCCTCGCCGGTGCGGGCGCTGAGCACGATCTTCTCGACGTCCGGGTGGACCTGGTCGATGTTGTAGAGCAGGCGGTCGAGATCAAAGTCCAGATGCGGCAGCAAATCGATCTTGTTGATCAGCACGAGCTCGCAGGCGCGGAACATCAGTGGGTACTTCAGCGGCTTGTCCTCGCCCTCGGTAACCGAGGTGACCATCACGCGTGTGTCCTCGCCGATCCGAAACTCGGCCGGACAGACGAGGTTGCCGACGTTCTCGACGATCAGCAGATCGATCTCGTCGAGCGGCAACGAGGGAACCGCCGAGCGGACCATGTTCGCGTCGAGATGACACTCCCCGCCGAAGCCCTGATCGGTGTTGAGCTGGATCACCGGCACGTGCAGGCTGGCCAGGCGGTCGGCATCCATCGACCCCTGAACATCGCCCTCGAGCACACCCACGCGTACGCCGGGGAGGTTCGCGACCACGCGCTCCAGCAACGTCGTCTTGCCGGCGCCGGGGGCGCTCATGAAGTTGACCACCTTGACACCGGCGCGGTCGAAGTCCGCCCGGTTGGCGCCGGCGATCGTGTTGTTGGCGTCGAGTGCCTCCTCGACGATCTTCACTTTGGTGCGATGCACTGGGCCTCCTCAATCTCGATTGACTCAACTTCGAATTCGTTTCCGCTCGCTACCACCACGTCGCTGCCGCCGCAGGTCGGGCAGCGAAACGCCGGAATGTCGATGCTCCATTCGTTGCCGCACGGATTGCAGCGCAGCCGGGCCTCGACCATTTCCTGCTCGAGACGGGCTCCTTCGCAGACCGTGCCCCGGGCGACGAAGTCAAAATAGAACTTGAGCGTGTCGGGAACCACCTGGCGTAAGTGACCGACGCGAAGATTGACGACCGAAACGGCGCGCCCGTCGGCGTGCTTGGTCGCCGTGGCGATGATCGCGCTGCTCAGCGACAGCTCGTGCATGCGTTTACTCCGCGGCTTGGATGGCGGGCTCGGCCCGCAGCTCGTCGACGGTCTCGACGACCAGATCGACGGCACGCTGCACTGCCTCCGCGACCTGCTCGGTCAGTCCCCAGCCCATCTCTTCGACGTCGGCGGGCTCGCAGGCGATCACCACCACTCGTCCCGGCCACGCTCCGACGGACTTGACGAACCGCAGCACCGTCTGCGGGTCCATCCCGTGCGGGTTGATCACCTCGCCGTCCTCGATCGCTCCCTGCACCGACTCTTCGTCGGGCTCCATCACGTACAGCGTGCCCGGCTCGCCCCCCTGCCGGCTGACGTCGAGGATCACGAGCGCGTCGTAGCCGCGCATGACTTCGTACGCGAGGTCCAGACCGCCGGTGCCGACGTCCATCACCGCGACGCCATCGGGCAGCGTGCGCTGCTCGAGACGCCTGGCTACCTCGCCGCCGAAGCCATCGTCTCGCAGCCACGCGTTGCCCACGCCGGCGATCAGGATCTTCCGCAGGCGCTCTGGCGCCGTCGAATCGCCTCCTGGCAGTGAAGCTCCTGGCAGCGAAGTCATTGCTCGATCGCCTTCTGGCTCTCGATCGCCTCCTGGCAGTGAAGTCATTACTCGATCACCTCTACCTCATTCGCGAAGAAGAACAGGAACCGGCCAGTATCGCGCATCAGCTCCTGGCCGGGATCGTCGTCAATCGTCACGCCCAAGTGCGTCTTGCCGTCGTAGTCGGTGAAGATACGCTCGATCGTCGCCGTGCGCCCATCGAGCATTCGAGCGTGCAAGTCGGCGTCGGCGCCCGGGCGAATCACGACCTTGCCCGTGCGGCGGAACGTGACGCCCTGCACGTCGGCGATTTCCTCGCCGGCGCTCGGATTCGCCAGACCCGCAGGCTCGACGGGCGGCTCATCGGTCTGGGGATCGCGCACCTCGGGATCGCGGAGCGTGACGCGGCCGTGCAGCGCGATGATGTCCTCAGGCGTCGACGCGGCCGCTCGCGCGACCATCTCGGCCACCGCGGGGTCCGATTCGGCGATCTCCGCGCGCTCTCCGTCGCTGAGTGCATGCACGTGGAGTAGCAGCGCCTCTTCGATCTCGGTCGAGTCAAACAGCCCGCCCCGGCTCTCGGGGGCAATCTGCGGATGCTCGGGAAGCACGATCGTCGCGCCGACGATCGCATCGTCCTCGAGCGTCGCCAGGATCGGGAAGGTGTTCACGCTCCGGCATTCGCGCTCCAGCACGGAGAGGAACTTACCGCCCGCCACTTTGACGATCGGGTGGGTGGAGAGCAGCGAGCGGCCCAGCGCACCGGCGCGGTCCAGGCCGCTGTGCACCAGCGTGCGGTTCTCGACCCGGAACACAACCTCGTACTCGCCCTCGCCAAGCGGCTGCGCGCTCAGACTCAGCGCCACGTTGAGCGGCGGTGCCCCCTCGCAGTTCACCGACGCCTCTTTCTCGGCGGGCGTCTGCGCGAGCGCGCCGGCCATCGCGCCGGAGAGCTTGACGTCGCGAGCTTGCGCCTCGTGACGCTCGCCGGCCGGGGCCAGAAAGCGCACCTCGGCGCTCAGCACGCCGTCGGGCGGCGCCTGCACCACGCAGCGCAGCTCGCAGTGATCGAAGGTGCTGCTGAGCGTCGCCGCGTAGACGGGAGGGTAGAGGATGCCAAACGGGGTCGGCGTCGAGTTCTTCGTGGCCCCGGGGGTGTACGGATACAGCGAGTATCCCTCGTACAGCAACGAGTCGACGAGTGCCTCCAGACGGTCAGGCATCGCTCGCCTCACCGGGCGGGGGTCCCTCAACCAGCGGCTTCCCTCCACCGACCGGCTTGGCATCACTCAGAGCCTTCGCTTCGAGAGCGTTCGCAGCGCCAAGAACCTTCGCCTCGCCGAGCATCGCCGTGACGCACGCGTCGAGGGTCGCGAGCCCCCGGTTGAGCTTCTCACGCTGCAGCGCCTCGAGCGTCTGGGAGCGCAGCGCCAGCCAAGCCGTGTTCGGATAGTAGTGCTCGACCGTCTCGGACCACACCGCCACCGGCATCCGGAAGTCGATCGACTTGTTCCACGGAACCAGCACCATTTGCAGGCTGCCGTCCTCCTGCGGGTAGTAGATCATGCCGTTGAAGTGCAGCGCCAGCGGCACTTCGCCGCCCGGCAGCGAGTACAGGTACTTGGCGGCCGCCAGCTCCAGGTCGTAGTGAACGGAGATCGGCACCGCGACGGTCGTCGAGCCGGTGAACGCCGGTACGATCACGTCGAGTTGGGCCCAGACGAGACTGCGGGTGGTGACCGCCCAGCGCTCAGGCGCACCGAACAGCTCGAGCAGGCGCTCGCGGGTGACGTCGTCGTAACTGCGCCGCGCCGGTTCAATCATCAGCTGGATCGTCAGCGCGACCATGTAGACCTGACGCCCGGTCGGCTCGCTCACATGCAGATCGACCGCGAGCATCGGGGCGGCGGCGTGGCGAATGGGCCGAGCACCGCGAACCTCAAACTCGAGGTCGGGCCCCGTCGGCGGCGTGTGCGTGCTGACGTCGAACGATCGCGTGCTCACGCCGGCACCGCCACCGTGCGTAGCTCGTCAAAGAACCGGGTCACGGCCTTGTCAACGCCGGTTCCGCCGGAGATCCCCTCCCACGTGGCCTTGATCGCGCCCACCAACCCGTAGCAGCGGTCGATCGGCGCGATCGCATACACCGGGGGATCGGACAGACGGTTGATGATCAGGCCCTCGACATCCCGCTCCAACTCCTGGAGTACCGGGTTGAGCTCGCAGATCCGCGCCCAGGAATCGAAGTGCAGCTCGCTCTCGGTCGCGCCCGCCGGGCTGGGATACATCGCGACGATGCACGACGTGACCGTCGAGTGCATGAAGAACGCCAGTCCGATCGGGATCTGGAAGTTCGCCCACACGTCATCGGGAAGGTTGAGGTCTGGCAGCCACAGGGTGCGGTTGCCCACCGGGCGGTAGTCGCCCTCACCCGCGCGCATTCCCCAGCATGGCTCGCAGGAGCAGATGATCCGCCGTTCCACCAAATGCAGCAGATGGCGATGATCCTCGGGAAGCGCGACGCCGCAGATGTCACAAGGCTCGACGCCTGGTGGCAATGCCTCCTTGGGACCCACCGGCGCGCCGGCCTCGCCCCCGGGCCGGTTGGCGTGTCTCGACGCGGTGCCATTCCCGGCCCCGGTCTCGTTGCCGGTGCGAATCACGACGGAACCCGGGCGGGCCAGACCGCGCAGCCCCGAGACAGCTTGCGCGCGCTTGCGCGCTGCCACCGCGTCGGCCACCAGCCGGCGCTCAGGCCGGTCGCTGCGGGTTCCGTTGTCGCTCATGCGGCGAGGGCAACCTTGACGTGATCCTGCTCACGCAGCAGCGGGACTGGCTCGAGCTGAAGCTTGTCGTCATCCATCGAGCGTCCGGCGCGAGGCAGGAAGTACGAGCGGGAGCACCGGGGGCACTTCAGCGCTCCGGTCACCAACTCGCCCCCGTCGAGCGAGCCGTCGCAGCCCGGGCACACGTCCCGGTAGGCGAGCAGCGAGCCCTCGACGTTGGCAACCACAAGTTCAGTCCCAGCGACCGTCACGGCGACCATCGAACCCTCGCGCACGCTCGCGACGGAGTCGACCTCGAACCAGGACGGGGGCGGGGGCGCCGGGGAGGACATGATGATTGGAAGCTCCAAGCCCGTGGGCTCGGCGCTGGCGGAGCCCGTCACCATTGGCAGGCCCGCCCCGCCCATCGTCTGCGCCGCGACGCCTGTGACCTCGAGCGCTTCGAGGTCAGGGGCGGCCTCCTCGAGGGCCTGCTTGATCGCCAGCTCGAGCGTCACCGCCGAAGCCGAGCAGTCTGAGCAGCTGCCCTGAAGGTTGATCCGGGCAACGCCGTTCTCCAGCGAGAGCAGCTCGACGTTGCCTCCGTGCGACTCCATGTAGGGACGCACGGAATCAAGCGCGCCCTGCACCCGGTCCGCCAACGGGACCGGGTGCAGGTCGTGAATCAGCAGCAGCGTCGCGACCAGCGGGTCATCGGTGAGCCCGGCGGCGATCCGTTCGCCGTCCTCGCCCGCCGCGAACAGCGAATCGAGGATCCGTTCCAGACCGACACCATAGGTCTGCACGAGCGCGGCGACGAGCTCCTCGGGGGGCGCGCGGGGTGGGGGGGCGCAAGCGGGGGCCACCTGAAACTGCCAATCCCGGACACAACC
>JBPCRJ010000081.1:0-8179 GCA_050996975.1 Solirubrobacteraceae bacterium
GACATCGACGGCGGTCAACTCGTTTCGCGTTTCGCGTTCGTGCGCGTGATCGCCGCCAACCCGGTCGACCGCCTGCGCGAACCGCCGCGCGAGGAATGGCTGATCGTCGAATGGCCCGAAGGGCACGAGCAGCCCAGCGACTACTGGATCAGCAGCCTGCCCGCTAGCACCGAGCCCGAGCAGCTCGCGCGCCTCGCGCGGCTGCGGTGGATGATCGAGCTGGACTACAAGCAGCTCAAGGGCGAGCTCGGCCTTGACCACTACGAAGGCCGTAGCTACCCGGGCTTTCACCACCACTGCTCGCTGGTGACGGCCGCCCACGGCTTCCTGACGCTAGAGCGGGCCGACCCAAATCGCCCGCGGCCGGCCTGACCCTCCCCCAAGCGGTACTGCTACTGCAGCCCGTCTGGAAGTGTTTGACCGGCCGCTGCTCCACCTGCCAACAGCCGATCAGCCTCGACGACCTACCGCTACGCCGACCACCCAAACGCGAGTAGCAGCACCTACCAGAGCACTACTAGCACCGCCGCCGAGAACGAGCTGCTTGTCCCGGCCTCTCCGATCCCAGTCTCCGTCAAAGTCAGGCCAGTTCAACCGGCTTTGAGGTCATCGAGCTGCCACGGTCGGCGTGGACGGTCAGCTGCCCGGACTGGATCTGCTGCTGATCGCAGAGCTGCGCGATCAGATCCTTGGCGTGTCGATCTTCGAACTCGTCGGGTGGGAGGTAGCCGAGGGCGGAGTGCAAGCGAGCCCGGTTGAACCATGCGATGTATTCGACGACGGCGAGCTCGAGCTGGGAGCGGAAAGAGACAATCAACAACCGACCTGCTCGCGGTGCTCAAGGACGCCGAGCACCTGTGCGGCTTCACCGGCCAGCTGACCTCGGTCGCCTCGCGGGAGATCACCGATCCGGTGACGGCGCGGCGGCGCAAGCTGCTGGTCTCGTTCGGGCTCGGGTCGAGCATAGGGATCAAGCGGATCACGGAGGCGACCGACGGAAACCCTGCCGACACCGAAGCCGCGCTACGTCGCTTCCGCCGGCTGTACTTCAGTCGCGGCGGGCTGCGCCGGGCGATCATCCAGGTCGTCAACAAGACCCTCGAGGTCCGCGACACGATGCGGTGGGGAGGGGACGACATGCACGTCTGACTCAAAGCAGTTCGGCTCCTGGGACTCGAATCTGATGACCGAATGGCACAACCGCTACGGCGGTCCGGGCGTAATGGTCTACTGGCACGTCGAGCGAAAGCAGCTGTACATCCACAGCCAGCTCACGACCTGCTCGGCCTCGGAGATCGCCGCGATGCTCCAAGGACTGCTTCACCACGACACCGACATCGAGGTCGAAGCGAACATCACCGACACCCACGGCGCATCGATCGTCGCGTTCGGGTTCTGCGAGCTGCTCGGCTTCAAGCTGATGCCCCGGTTCAAGCAGATCGGCCGGATCCCGCTCTACGGTCCTGGCCTTTCCACCGACAAGGGGTGGGAGGCGGTCGCGTCGGTGATCTCCAACGAGACCGATCGACTGGGAGCTGATCGCCCAGCACTACGACGAGCTGGTCAAGTACGCCACTGCGCTCAAGCTCGGCACCGCCGAAGCCCAACAGCTGCTGCGGCGCTTCACCCGCGGCGGCCCCAAGCATCCCGCCCACCAAGCGATGGAAGAGCTCGGACGCGCCGCCCGCACGATCTTCCTCTGCGACTACCTCGCCGACGAAACCGTCCGCCGCGAGGTCCACGAAGGCCGGCAGATCATCGAGCACTGGAACAGCGGCGTTGATTTCATCTTCTACGGCAAGGACTCAGAGCTCACCGGCGAGGACCGCGAAGACCAAGAGACCTCGATGCTCGCGATGCACCTCCTGCAATCCTCGCTCGTGCTCGTCAACACGCTCATCATCCAACAGATCCTCTCCGAGCCCGGCTGGAGCTCCCGGCTGACCGCCCGCGACAAGAAAGCGCTTACAGCCGTGATCTGGGCCCACATCAACCCCTACGGCACCTTCCACAGCGACATGAACACCCACCTCGACCTCGGACCCGGCGACCCCAACGCCCAAGCAGCCTAGACCAACCGTCGACTGCTAGCAGCGATTAGTAGACGCTACTTTTCCCCTGGTGACACCGACCCGAGCACTGGGCCTACTCGGGGTACGACCTACACTGGCCGGCATTATGGGGGATTCCACGAGCCCGGAACGATTGGGGCGCTTCGGTGTTTCTGCCCTGATGATTGCTACCGCAGCGTGCTGCGTGTTTTGCTGAGAGATCGTCGCTTGCGGCTGCTGCTGGTGTTGCTGGTGTGCGCGGGCTTGACGGGCGGTCTCATTGCCGTGTTCAAGCCCGCGGCAGCGGGCCGTGAGACTCCCACGCTGGCGACCGCGAAGCGGCTGAGCGGCGAGACTCCCACCCGGATGCTCGTGCGGCGGTCGAGTCGCCCCAACGTCGTGTTCGTCCTCACCGATGATCTCTCGATGGACCTGCTTCGGTTCATGCCGCACGTACAGGCGATGGCGCGCCGCGGCCTGACGTTCAATGACTACTTTGTTTCGGACTCTTTGTGCTGCCCGTCGCGATCGTCGATCTTCACTGGGAACTTCCCGCACGATACGGGCGTATTCAACAACGTCGGCACCCACGGCGGCTATCACGTCTTCTACCACCACGGCGAGGAGCAGCACACGTTCGCCGTGGCTTTGCAGCGGGCCGGATACCGCACGGCGATGATGGGTAAGTACCTCAACGGCTACATGGGGGGGCGCGGGACGCCAGCCGACGTGCCCGCGACCTATGTGCCGCCCGGGTGGTCAGAATGGGACGTCGGCGGGGAGGCCTATCCCGAGTTTGACTACACGCTCAACCAGAACGGCACGCTGCACGTCTACGGCCATCAGCCATCGGACTACCTGACGGACGTTCTGGCGGCCAAAGGAGTGGACTTCATCAACGCCTCGGCGCAGACGGGCAACCCGTTCTTCCTCGAGCTGGCGACGTTCGCGCCGCACGGCCCCTACGTACCCGCCCCTCGCGACGCGAACGGCTTCCCCGGCCTGAGCGCGCCGCGGCCACCGAGCTTTAATGTCCTGCCGTCACATCCGCCGGGGTGGCTCGCTGCCCACCAGCCGCTGACCCAGCCGCAAATCGATCAGATCGACTCGGTGTTCCGGCTACGAGCCCAGGACGTTCAGGCAGTCGACACGATGATCGGGCAGATCGAGCAAACGCTTGCCGACAACGGCATCGCCAAGAGCACGTACCTTGTGTTCAGCTCGGACAACGGCCTGCACACCGGTGAGTACCGCCTCACGCCCGGCAAGCTGACGGCGTTCGACACCGATATCCACGTCCCGCTCGTGGTCGCCGGCCCGCGCGTGCCAGCCGGCACCAGCACCGACGCGATGGTCGAGAACATCGACCTCGCCAAGACCTTCGCGGCGATCGGCAAAACCGAGCTGCCCAGCGACGGCCACAGCCTCCTGCCGCTGCTACACGGCGAGACGCCGACTGACTGGCGGGACGCGATTCTCGTCGAGCACGATGGCTCGGACCTGCGCGGCGTGGACCCCGACTTCCAGCAGCCCACGAGCGGAAACCCGAGAACCTACAACGCAATCCGCACCCACCACTTCCTCTACGTCCAATACAACGACGGAGAGCGCGAGTTCTACGACCTCAAACGGGACCCATTCGAGCTCCACAACCTCGCCGGCAACCTCACGGCCGCAGAGCTCGCGCTGCTGCACGCCGAAATCCGCGCCCTCAGGCACTGCCACGACGGACCGGCGTGCTGGACGGCGATGCACCTCGACCGCCGCCTTCAGCCCACCCGGCGCTCACGCACTCCACACTGACCCCAGACACATCCGAAGACCGCCCTGACTTGGCTGTTGAGCGAAACGCTCACCTGGGGCGTTGAGCGACGTGATCGTCAGGGCCCTCAGCGCCGCGAGCCTGTCGCCCGGAACGCTTAGATGAATGATTCCGTTCCGGGCTTAGGCCGGGACGGGTCGGAGGGGACATAGAGAGGGTGTCGAAGGTCGGCGGTGCTTACGCCAACGTCGACCATCCCGAGGAGGTGGTCTTGTTGACCGCCGATCATCCGAGCCGACGCACAGTCGCCAACGGCACGGTGATCTCCACCGGTGCGAAGCGGCGAAGTACGAGGACTGCAGCTCGCCGAGCACGCCGAGGGTCGGCGTCGATCGCGGAGATCGGGCACGCCGGCCGGGCCAACCCACCAGTACGACCTGAGCGACTTCTCACGCGCGCTAAAGCTAAACGCCGGACGAATGCAGGCGGTCAGCTACATCACGCCGCCGGTCTACCAGAACGGGCACGCGCAGAGCTCCGACCCGCTCGACGAGCAGCGCTTTCTCGTCGGGGCGATCAACCGGATCCAATCAGCCGGGACGGGAGGTCCACCGCGATTATCTTCGCCTACGACGACTCCGACGACTCCGACCACTCCGTGACCACCAGATGGGCCCGATCCTCAACGACAGCCAGAACCCGCAGGACGCGCTATCCGGCGACGTCACGACCAGACCTCGATCCTGCGCTTCGTCGAGGACAACTGGCTCGGCGGTCAGCGAATCGGCGCCGGCTCGTTTGACGCGCTCGTCGGCAGCCTCGACGGGCTCATCGACTTAAGCCACTCACACCGGCAGCCGCTGTACCTCGATCCGATCACCGGTCGGCATCGCCGCTGAGCGGTTCCGGCGGGGCCTGAACGGATCCTCGCGCTCCGGGCTCGGCAGGGCGGCGCCACCGGGTCCGTCGCCGACGCTCACGTGAGCCCGGCGCGTCGGACCAGCACCACGAGACCGCGTTGCGACTTTCGTCGCAACGCGATGATGAGCATTAGAGTGAGTGGGGTGGCTGATGACCGTTGCGATCTCCTCTGCCTTGACCTCGACAAGGCTGAGCGGCTGCGCCAGGGCCGTCTCGATGGCGAGCTTGCGATGGTGCTCGCGGATCAGGCGAAAGCGCTGTCTGATCCGACTCGCCTGACCATAGCCGTAACCCTGGCCGCGACGGACGAGCTGTGCGTGTGTGACCTGGCGTGGGTTATCGAGCGTGCGGACAATCTCGTCTCTCATCACGTCAGGGTCCTGCGTTCGCTTGGTCTGGCGCGCAGCCGGCGCGAGGGCAAGATGGTTCTCTATTCGCTCACCGAGTCGGGTCGGGCGTTTGTGGCCGGCTTGCTGGCCGGCGCGCAGACGCTGCCATGAGCACGAGCGAGCTTCCTGTCCTTCAGCAGTCACCGGCCTCCGTGGCGAAGCCGCCGGTACGCGGCGACTCGTGGCTGCGCGCTGCCGGGCGCGCCAAAAGGCTCGCATGGGCGAGCCTTGCGTGGATGAGCGTCGAAGGCTTCCTCGGCATCTACGCCGGCGTGCAATCCCGCAGCCTTGGCGTGGTCACGTGGGCGGCCAGCTCGTTCGTCGAGGCGCTCGCGGCGGTGATTGTCGTGTGGCGCTTCACAGGCCGCCGGACCCTTTCGGCGACCAGCGAGGCTCGCGCACAGCGTTGGGTGGCCGCGAGCTTCCTTCTACTCGCTCCCTTCTTCCTCGTCGAGGCGCTCCGCAAGCTCATCGACGGTGGCGAGACCGAGATCAGCGTTCTCGCTGTTGCGCTGACGATCAGCGCGATTGTTCTGATGCCGCTGCTGGGCTGGGTCAAGCTGCGCCTGGGGCGCCAGCTCGGATCCGGGGCCACGACGGGGGAGGGGGTCCAGAACCTGATGTGCGCCTTGCAGGCGACCGCGGCGTTGATCGCGCTCGCGGGCGCGGGTATCGGACTGTCCTGGCTTGACCCGGTCGCGGCAGTCGCGATCGCCGGCATCGCCGTGAAGGAGGGCCGCGATGGGTGGCGCGGAGAAGACCCGTGTTGCGCGCCGATACGAGGCCTTGATGCCTCGCCGGCGTGCAGCGAGGACTGCTGCGGCTGATGGCTGACGAGCACCACGGTCACGACCACGGCGGAGGCGGGCACGCCGGCCATTCACACGGGGTGTCCGCTGATGCCGATCGCGGGAAGCTGAGCGTCGCGCTCGCGCTGATCGTCGGCTTCATGCTGTTCGAGGTGGTGGTCGGGTCGGTCGTGCATTCGCTCGCGCTGCTATCTGACGCGGCGCACATGCTCACCGACGCCGGTGCGATCGGACTCTCGCTCGTGGCGATCCGTCTCGCCGCGAAACCCGCCCGGTGCGCCCTGACCTACGGCCTCAAACGCACGGAGATCCTGTCGGCCCAGTTCAACGGCGCCACCCTGCTGGTACTCGGCCTGCTGATCGTCTATGAGGGCATCACGCGCCTCGTGAATCCGCCGAACGTCGGCGGTGCCGCGGTGCTCGTGGTCGCGCTGGTCGGGGTCGTCGTCAACCTCGCGGCGAGCTACACATTGTCTAGGGCCAACCGCCAGTCGATGAACGTCGAGGGTGCCTTCCAGCACATCCTGACCGATCTCGCCGCGTTCATCTTCACCGCGATCGCCGGCGCGGTCATTCTCACGACGGGGTTCCGCCGCGCAGACGGCATCGCCTCGCTGATCATCGCGGCGATCATGCTCTACGCCGCCTACGGCCTGCTCAAAGCGAGCGGCAGAGTGTTCCTAGAGGCCGCCCCGCGAGGACTCGACCCCGACGCGATCGGCCAGATGCTCGCCAGCCAGCCAAGTGTCAGTCAGGTTCATGATCTCCACGTGTGGGAGATCACCTCCGGCTTCCCGTCGCTGTCCGCGCACGTGCTGGTCGATAACGAGTGCAACTGCCACGACGTCGCGCGGGCACTGAAACAGCTCCTGCACGAGCGGTTCGACATCGACCACACGACACTGCAAGTAGACCACACGACCGTGGAACTGCTGTCGATCGAGACGGCCGAGCGGTCCCGCAACGCGAACACCGCCGGACATTAGGAGCGCCCTGCTCCGATGACGATGTTCGCAAGTCCGGAGCGCCCCGCAGACGCGCCTTACGGTTCGAGGGTGAGCACTCCGACCGCGACCGGTTGCATGCTGCTCCGTCGCGGCCTCACGCTCGAGTATGCGACACTCGGGTGGAACGTCGTCGGCACGGTCGTCTTGGTCTTCACAGCAGTCGCGGCGGGCTCGGTGGCCCTGGCCGGCTTCGGAGTGGACTCGCTGATCGAGATCGTCGCCTCAGCGGTCGTCGTGTGGCAGCTCAATGGAGGCGCGGCTGCGGGCCGTGAGCGGCGCGCGCTGCGGATCATCGCTGTCGCGTTCGTGCTGCTGGCGCTCTACATAGCGGTACAGACCGCAGTGAAGCTCAGTTCGGGCTCACACCCCGGCCACTCAACGCTCGGGATCGTCTGGCTCGCGCTGACAGTCCTGGCCATGCTCGCACTCGCGGCCGGAAAGCGGAACACCGCAGAGCGACTGGGAAACATTGTGCTGCGCACCGAGGCACGCGTAACCATGATCGACGCGGCGCTCGCGGCAGCGGTGCTCGCCGGGGTCGCCCTGAACACGGCGGCGGGATGGTGGTGGGCGGACCCGCTATCCGCGCTCGTCATCCTTATTTACGGGCTGCGCGAGGCGCGGCACGCCTTGGCAGAGGCCGCCCGAGCGTGATCGTCAAGCTGATCGCGCTCGTGCTGCCGCTCGGCCTGGACACCTTCGCGGTGCGGCCCCTCGGGGTCGCCGGTCTTTAACCCAAGCGCCGCTTCCGGGTGTCGTTGCTGATGGCCAGCTTCGAGGCCGGCATGCCGCTCGTCGGGCTCGCGCTCGGAGCGCCGCTCGGCCATGCCATCGGCGCTGCCGCCGACTACATCGCCATCGGCGTGCTGCTCGCGTTTGGGCTCTACACGCTGCTGGCTCGCGTCCGCGACGACGAGAACGTCGACAAACTCGCGAGCGCGACCGGCTGGGGCGCGGTCGTGCTCGGCGTAGCCGGAGGCTCTGATCAGACGAACCGCGCGCCGGCAACCAACCATCCCCGGAGCCCAGGGTCGACGGGATGACCACGGAGCCCGTCGGCGCGCTGTGCCGCTCCCCGGATGAGTAGGCCACCGTGAATGGCGACAAACACTAAGGAAGCGTCAAGAAGTTAGTTGTGGGGAGATGGTGTAGTTCCATTCGCCGTGGAACTGTTCGGGTGTGAGGTTGATTGCCGCGAGCTGGGCGGGTGGGATTTTGATCCCCCGCTCGTAGGTGTTCT
>JBPCRJ010000124.1:0-25708 GCA_050996975.1 Solirubrobacteraceae bacterium
ACGCTCAACGCCGCCCCGGCCGCCGCGCCTCCGGCGAGCGGACCGCAGCGCCGCCCCCACCGCGCTCGCGGGGTGCGGCGCACGAGCAGCGCGAGCGTGCCGAGTTGAAGTGCCGATCGCACCAGCCCGAGCCCGAGCTGCCCGCGCGCGAACCGCCCTCCCCGCTCGATCTCCTCGGGGCTGAAGTACGAGCGCAGGTCCACTGCGGCGGCCCGCGGCGGGTCCGGGTGGGGCGCCAGCAGGCGCCCCCCGAGCTCCGCCGCCGCGATCGCCAGGAGGACTGATCCGAGCGCCCCAGGGGCATGATGGTCCTTGCGCCGCTGCACCCGCGAGACTGTAGTGATGCGGATCGCGATCGTGTCGGACATCCACGGCAACCGGCACGCCTTCGAGGCGGTGCTCGACGGCGTGGCGGAATCCGACTGCGAGGAGCTGTGGTGTCTCGGCGATCTGGTCGGCTACGGTGCCGAACCCGATGCGTGCGTCGAGCTCGCCCGCGCCCACGCGGCGGTCTGCCTGGCGGGCAATCACGACCTCGGCGTTCGCGGCGCGCTGGAGCTGAGCGACTTCTCCCGCGGCGCGGCGCTGGCGGCGCAATGGACCCGGGACACGATCGCGCCGCGCACGCGCGAGTACCTCGACCGGCTCGAGCCGCTGCACCTCGACGAGGCGGTCGGCCTCTATCACGCCAGTCCGCGGGACCCGGTGTGGGAGTACGTCCTCTCGCCCCTACAGGCGGAGCTGTGCCTGGACGTCCAGCGCCACCGGGTGTGCCTGATCGGGCACTCCCACGTCGCGCTATCCTTCTGGAGAGCCGCTGGGGAGCCCGCGACGGGCGAGACGCGGAGCGCGGACGAGCAGCTCGATCTGGAAAGCGGCGAGTGGCTGATCAACCCGGGGAGCGTCGGGCAGCCACGCGATGGCGACCCGCGCGCGGCCTGGCTGGAGCTCGACACCGTGCGGTGGACTGGGGTCTACCGGCGCACGGAATACGACGTCGCGGGCGCCGCGGCGGCGATCCGCGCTGCACGGCTACCCGACTCGCTCGCCGAGCGCCTGCTCTACGGTCAGTAAAGTGATTTCACGGATGCGCCATCCTCCCCGCGCACTCCTGGCCGGCGGACTCGGCTTCGCCGCTGCGCTGCTCGTCGCCTGCGGCGGGGGCGCCGGCCTGCTCTCAACCGATCAGGCGAGCAGCCTCAACGGCACGCTCGGCCAGGTCTCGGCCGCGGTGCAGGCGGGGCAGTGCGGCCAGGCCCAGCGCGCGGCCACGAACCTCAAGAACGCCGTCGCGAACCTTCCCGCCTCGGTCAACACCACGCTGCAGTCAAACCTCAACCAGGGCGCCTCGACGGTGGCCCAACTCGCCACCAACCAATGCAAGACCACCACCACGACCACGACTCGGAGCACCACCACCTCCACTGCCACCTCAAGCTCGACGACGAGCACTCCGACGACGACCACCACCCGTACCGCCCCACCGCCGACGTCGAGCACGCCTACGACCACCCCGAGCGGCTCGGGTACGACATCCACAGGGCCTCCCAGCGGCGGCGCCGGCGTGGGCAACGGTGGCGGCGGCCCGGGCACCGGCGGAGCCGGCCCGGGCAACGGCGGCGGTCCGGGGGGCGGCGGTCCGCCGGGTCACGGCGGACCGGGCGCCGGACAATAGGGCGGCGGCTCAAATGGCGACCGAAGCGGCGCAAAAGATGACCAGCAGACCGGCTGAACCGGCAACAACCGAAGTGGAAAGCTGAAGTGGCTCACCAATGACCGGCACGACGACGATCGCAGGCCGATACCGGGTCGAGGGACGCCTCGGCGTCGGCGGCATGTCGACGGTCAACCTCGCCCTCGACCAGCGCCTGGAGCGCTACGTCGCGATCAAGCTGCTCGCCGAGCACCTCGCGGACGACCCCGCGTTCGTCTCGCGCTTTCGCCGCGAGGCGCTGTCCGCCGCTCGCCTCGTGCACCCCAACATCGTCCAGGTGTTCGACTTCGGGTTCGACGAGGGCCACCACCAGCACTTCATTGTGATGGAGCACGTCTCCGGGCACTCGTGCGCCGAGTTGCTGCGCGATCGGGGCCACCTCGACATCGAGCAGGCGATCGGGGTGGTGACCCAGGCCTGCCGCGGCCTGGACTACGCGCACCGCAACGGCGTCGTTCACCGCGACGTGAAGCCCGGGAACCTGCTCGTGTCCGACACCCAAGTCGTCAAGCTGGCGGACTTCGGGATTGCGCGAGCGACCGATCAGTCGAGCATCACCCAAGCGGGCTCGGTGCTCGGAACCGCCGCCTACCTGGCGCCCGAGCAGGCGCGGGGGGAGGAGGCCGGCCCGCGGGCAGACCTCTACTCGCTGGGCGTCGTGACCTACCAGCTGCTCTCGGGCCGCCTGCCCTACGAAGCCAACTCGCTGTCCGAACTCACCCTCAAGCAGCAGCGCGAGCAACCCGCGCCGCTGCACGAGCTCAATCCACGCGTCCCGCTCGAGCTCGCGCAGGCGGTGGGGATGGCGCTGGCGATCGACCAGCAGGCGCGACCCGCGGACGCGCTGCTGTTCGCCGAAGCGCTGCGGGTCGGCGCGCAGGGACTCCCTCCAGTCGGAGCCCCGGTGCCGGACTTCGGAACGGGCTCGGCCACCCGCGTCCTGACCGGACGCGAGAACCCGACGGGGGGCACGCGGGTCGCCCCCCGCCAGCCGGCGCCGCGCAGCCCGCGCAGCGCGCCACCCGTAAAGCCGATCGAGCCCAGACGCAGCCCGCGGGCCGAGCCCCCCCGCGAGCCGGTGCCGGCGCGAGCCCGCGGACGCGAGCCCGGTCGCCCGCGCCGCGGGCGGGCCTTCCGGCGGCTGCTCGCGCTGGTCGCCCTCGCGGTGGTGTTCGCCGCCGCGGTCGCGGTTGCCGTGGTGATATCGAGCGCCACCTCAAGCCAGGTCGTCCACGCCCGCAGTGTCGTTGCCACCGACGTGCAGAACGCGATCAAGCAGCTGCAGAACATCATCAACAAGCCCACGAAGTGATGCTTAGAGCCTGAATCCCGCCGAGCCGCGAGCGTACGCTCGACGGGAACTCAGGCTCCTTCTCAGCTCGAGATCGCTGCCGGCGCCGCCCCCGCCCGCAGCCCTCTCGCCACCTCCCCCAGTCGCCCGGCGTCGATCGCGGCCCGCAGGTTCGCCATCAGCCGCGCGATGAAGCTGAGGTTATGGAGGGTGATCAGGCGCAATGCGGTCAGCTCGCGCGCGCGAAGCAGGTGGTGGAGATAGGCGCGGGAGTAGCCGTCCGCACACGCCGGGCACGGACATCCGCCGAGCATCGGCTCTGGGGATCGGCGCGCGCTCGCCTTGGTCAAATCCACGCGCCAGCGATTGGCCGGATCGGGGACCAGCGCCACCCCGTGCCGGCCGAGCCGCGTCGGCAGCGCGCAGTCAAACGTGTCGATCCCCAGCTCGACGCCGGCGATCAGGTCATCGACGTCTCCGATCCCCAGCAGATGGCGTGGACGTGCGGGCGCCAGGCGCTCCAGCTCGGCCGTGGTCCACGCGACGATTTCGTGCATCTGGGCCTTGTCGGCCCCGAGCGAGCCGCCGATCGCGATCCCGGCGCACGCGCTCGCGGCCACCGCCGCCGCCGACTGCACACGCAGATCCTCCTCGACCCCACCCTGAACAATGCCGTAGACGACCTGGCGCTCCGGACCATGCTGCTCGTGCCAGCGAAGGCAACGCTCCAGCCAGCGGTGCGTGCGCTCGGTCGAGCGCGCCGTGTAATCCCGCGAGACGTGGAAGGGGGTGCATTCGTCGAACACGAGCGCGATGTCCGAGCCAAGCGCCGCCTGGATCGACATCGACGCCTCGGGGCTGAGGAAGCGCTCGGCGCCGTCGAGGTAGGAGCGAAACCGAACTCCGTCCTCGCCGATCGCCAGGATCGCCCCCCCGCGATCCTGCGCCGCGCCCTTCCCACTCTCAGCGCCCTTCGCGCCCCCGCCGCCCCGCCCGCGCCCCTTGATCTCATCGGCGACGCTCCCGTGACCCATCGAGAAGACCTGAAACCCGCCCGAGTCGGTGATGATCGGCTGCTTCCACCGCATCAGCTCGTTCAGTCCCCCCAGTTCCCGCACGAGCTCGGGTCCGGGCGCGAGGAGGAGATGAAATGTGTTCCCCAGGATCAACTGGTAACCGAGCGCGGCCACCTCGCGCGCCGCGAGCGTCTTGACCGCACCGCCCGTGGCCAGCGGCACGAACGCCGGCGTCGAAACCTCGCCGTGCTCGAGCCGCATTGTGCCCGTACGAGCGAGCGTGTCCGCGCAGCGGGTCCGGACCGTGAACACGGCCGCCCGTAGGCTCAGCCCACGGGCGCGGCGCTCGCCGCCGGCTTTCCCGCTCCGCTCGCGGGCGGAGCGGGCGGGTTAAGGTGGGGCTCGACGTCGGCTAGAGCGCAGGCCAGCAGCCGTCGCAGAGTGGTGCGATCCTCAGCACTGAGCGACGCGAGAACATCCTCCTCGATGCTCTCCTGTGCCTTCTCGGCGCGGCGCAGCGCCGCCTCGCCTGTCGGGGTCAACTGGACGAGGTGGCGGCGGCGGTCGGTGGGATCGCGGCGGCGACGGGCGAGATCGGCCCCCTCAAGCTCGTTCAGCAGCAGCACGAGATTGCTCGCGTCGATGCACAGCACGTAAGCGAGATCGTGCTGGGCCGTGACCGGGTGGTCACGCAGATAGCTGAGCGTGACGAAGTGGCGAACGGTCATTCCGAGCAGCTCCTCCGAGCTGCGGCGGTACACGAGCTTCGCGAGCCGGGTCAACAGCACCAGCGATCCGGGGGGCCTGTCGATATCGATCATCTCAAGCGGAATCCTAGCACCGGCCGCGTACTGTCATATTCACAAGGATGATCTATGCTACGGTGATTATCGATGCCGCATGGGAAACCCTGGCGGCGTCGTTCCCACCACCATCGCCACCGCCGGAGTTCACATGCATCCCATTGCTTTCGCCGCTTCTCAAGCCAACTCAGACCGCCGCCGCTGGCTCGCGCTGATCGTCGTCTGCCTCGCGCAGTTGATGAGCGTGCTCGATACGACGGTTGTCAACGTCGCGCTACCCTCGATCCAGCACGACCTGCACTTCACCCAGTCGAGCCTCACCTGGGTCGTCAACGCCTACCTGATCACCTTCGGCAGCTTCCTGCTGCTGGCCGGGCGGCTTGGCGACCTGATCGGCCGCAAGCGCGTGTTCCTCACCGGCGTGCTGCTGTTCACCGCCGCCTCGGCGGTCTGCGGCCTGGCTCACGACCAGACGGCGCTGATCGTCGCGCGCTTCATTCAGGGCGCCGGTGGCGCGATGTCGGTGTCCGTGATCCTCGCGATCATCGTCACGGAGTTCTCGGCCCCGAGCGACCGGGCGAAGGCGATGAGCGCGTATATGTTCGTGGTCGTCAGCGGCGGCTCGATCGGCCTGCTCGCCGGGGGGGCACTGACGCAGGCGATCAACTGGCATTGGATCTTCTTCATCAATCTGCCGATAGGGGCACTGACGCTGCTCCTGGGCGGCGCGCTGATCCGGGAGAACGAGGGCGCCGGTTTGGGCAAGGGCATTGACGTGCTCGGCTCGATCCTGGTGACGATCGCGTTGATGCTCGGCGTCTACGCGATCGTCGAGGTCACCAGGTACGGCTGGGCGTCGGTGCACACGCTGGGCATCGGCGCGATCGCGGTGGCGCTGCTGGGGGCGTTCCTCGCCCTGGAGGCACGCGTGGCAAATCCGATCATGCCCCTGCGGATCCTGCGCCTGCGCGGCCTGGTCGGTTCCAGCGCGGTGCGCGGGTTCCTGGTCACGGGGATGTTCACGACGTTCTTCCTCGGGGCGCTGTATCTCCAGCACGTCCTGCATTACAGCGCGGTCCGCACGGGCCTGGCCTTCCTGCCGATGACGCTCACCGTCGCGGTGCTGTCGCTCGGCGTCACGGCGCGCGTGGTCAGGCGCTTCGGAGCGATCCGGACGCTCGTCCCCGGCCTGCTGTCGTGTGCCGTCTCCCTCGTCCTGCTTTCCACCGCCGGAGTCCACGCGAGCTACTTCCCGACCGTGTTCCTCGCCTACCTCCTGCTCGGACTGGGCGCCGGCAGCTCGTTCATGCCACTGCTCACCATCGCGATGGCCGACGTGCCCTCGGAGGACGCCGGCCTCGGCTCAGGGATCGTCAACGTCTCGATGCAGGTCTCGGCCGCACTCGGCCTGGCGGTGCTCGGCACGATCGCCACCAACCACACCAAGGCGCTGAGTGCCCACGGCGATGCGCTCGCCGCCGCGCTCACGGGCGGCTATCACCTTGCGTTCACGATCGCTGCGGCGAGCGTTGCCCTCGGGGCAGTCGTCGCGTTGGTGGTATTACGACCGATCGGGCTGCCCGCGCGGGCCTCTGTCCCCGATGCGCTGCCCAAGCCGAGCTCGGAGAGCGAAGCCGTGCTCGACGCGCAGGCCGCCTGAGCGTCGGGGCGAAGCCGTGCTCGACGCGCAGGCGGCCTGCGCGCCGGGGGTGGGGACGCGGGTGCGAGCCGTGGCGCCGCCTGTGCTGCGCCGGTGCCTTACCCAGCTGGACCGAGCTCGGCCGGGAGCGCCTTGGGCCCGTGCGGATAGAGCCAGGCGAGACGCTCGGCGGTCATCTCGAGCGTGTTCGCCGGCTCAGGCGGGGCGCCGACGACGAGCCATAGCTGGTCAAGTTCGGTGTCGTTGAACGGCTGTCGCACGGTGCCGGGCGCTACCAGGACGGCGCTGAGCGGCGTCAGCGTGAGCAGGTCCTCGGCCACGCGGAGGCGCCCGGTGCCCTCGAGCACGAGATACAGCTCGGTCGTCTCGTCGTGGCGGTGTCGTGTCGAGGCCTGGCCCGGTCGCAACCGCCACAGCCGCGCGCCGAGCGTCTCGCTCCCGAGCTGCCGCGAGATCGGTGTTCAGCACGCCCATCTGGTTCGACGGCCGCCAGTACGCGTCGCCCGCGGCGAGCACTCGATAGCTCATCTCGCTCCCCCTCGGCCGGTTCTCGCCACTCGATCCCGGTAGGACTTCGTCTTCGCACTGTTCCCGCATGCCGTCATCGCGCACCAGCGCCGCCGGCCGGGCCTCGAGGCGTCGAGGAATAGCAGCGCACAATCGGGAGCGGCACACTCCCGTACGCGACGGGCCAGGGGGCCAGAAACGAGGTCGATCGCGTCGCGCGCGATCGTCGACAGCGCGGCTGCTACGGGGTGCTCCGACCCCCACACGACCACGCGCCCGTCGGGACTCACGCTCGGCGCCAGCGGCGCGAGAACGGCGATCCGGTTGATCAGCTCGATGTCCTCGCCCGCGGGCTTACCGACCCCGCCGAGCTTGGCCGTGCGGTAGATCCCCTCGCGCAACGCCCGCGCCTGGTCAAGCTCAAGCTCGCTCACCGGCGGCGCCGTCTCGAGCAGCGATGACCGCACCAGCCAGCGTCCGAGATCCTCAGGGGTCCGCAGACGCTCAAATGAGCGTCGCCAGCGCTCCCCGACCGTGGCCGCGAAGTCCAGGCATGTCCGGCCGGCCTTGAAGTGGAACCGAAGCTCGTGCGCAGGTAGATCGTCGAGGGCGCCGGTCACGACACCAGCATAACTGGTGTCGTGGTGATTGATTGGCGTTTCCCGCCCTCCCTACCCTACCCCGCGCGCTCGGCGGACGCCAGCCCCCGCCGCGCCCAGACCGCCAGCAAGACTGCGCCGGCCGCCAGCAGCACGAACGCCAGCGCGACGTTGGCTGGCGATCCGGCGAGCAGTCCGCGCGCCGCTTGCAGCGCCACCGTCGCGGGGTTCACCCGAGCGACATCGTGGATCCAGCCGGTCAGCAATCGCAATGGTACGTACACCGGGGCGAGAAACAGGATGATGAACACCGGCATCTGGATCAGCGCCCCGGCCTGCTCGGTGCGCAGGAACATCGCCACCCCGCAGGCCCACAGTACGGCGACGAAGTTGATCATCGCCCCGATCGCCACCAGTGCGAGCAGGTCGACCCCACCCCCGGCCACATTCATCCCCGCGATCAGCGCCGCGATCGTCACCACGGTGCCCGTGGCGGACCAGCGCACCAGCGCGCCGACCGCGTAGCCGGCGATGATCCCGCTGCGCTGGGGGGCGCTCAGCATCAGCCGCCGCGCGAAGCCAGAGTCGAAGTCGCGCGCGACCCCAAAGCCGGTGAACACCCCGCCGAACGCCGCCGACTGCAGGAACACGAACACGAACTGGAACGCGGTGTAGCCAGGCTTGTAGTCGAAGTTGGGGATATGGGAGATCTTCGACAGGCCGCCGGCGAACGCGGCCAGGAAGAACAGCGGGAAGATGATCGAGGGCAGCAGGATCGCGGGACTGACGAACGTGTTGTGAACCGAGCGCCAGGCCACCCCGCGGGCCACGAACAGAAATTGCCTCACGTCTCCACCCCATCCATACCGCAACCAGCTTGAGAAGCGCTCACGCCGCACCACCGATTGGGACCCGCTCACGTCCGCACCAGCCGGTTCTTCATGCTGGCCCCGGCGAGAGCGAGGCTGATCGCCGCAAGCGCGAGCGCGCACCCGAATCCGAGTGCCAGCGCCCGCGCGTCCCAGCCCGTGATGATCAGGCTGCGCACGCCCTCGATCAGGTAGGAGACCGGGTTGTAGGTAGCGACCTCGCGAAACCAGTCGATCTGGATCAGGTTGCGCGGGAGGCTCGAGGAGCTGAGGAAGACGCTCACGAACAGCAGCGGGAAGAAGCCCTGGACCGCCTCCCCGCTGCCGAAGCGCAGCGCCAGCAGCGCACCTACACCCGCGAAGCCGAACGCGATCAGGATCGACAGGATCAGGAGAACCAGCGCTCCACCCACGCCGCCCGCGATCCCGACCCCGGTGGCAATCCCCACCAGGAGGTAGACCACCGACTGGATGCAGGCGATTACCACCGAACCCGCCAGCGCCCCCGTCAGCAGCGCGGCCCCGGGCAGCGGCGTCAGCGCCAGGCGGTTGAAGAAGCCCGACTCGATATCGCGCGCCAGATCGGTGCCGGCGGTGACCGCGACGAACAGCGCGCCCTGCATGAACGGCACCGCCAGCGCGAAGTCCCGGTAGCTGGTGTGGGGAAAACCAGGGATCTTGGTGGCCGCGCCGAGCGCACTGCCGTTGATGCCGAACAGGATCAGCGGGAACACGAGCGGGAACACGAGCAGCGCGCGCTGGCGCAGCGTGCGAGTGATCGAGCGCCGAGCGACCGCACCCACCTGCTCGCGCACGCTCGGGACGCCGAGCGGCGCCGGGCGCGCGGGGGCGAGCGCCTCAGCGGCCACGGCGCCGCCACCGTCCCGAGATCGGCTGCGGCTGCTCGTCCTGCTCGGCACCACTAGCTTCGGCACCGTCCCCCTCGGCGGCCCCCTCGAGCTTGCGGCCGGTCTTGGCCAGGAACACGTCGTCCAGCGAGGGTTGGTGCAGTTGCAGGGACGCGACGCGCAGATCGGCCTGGTCCAGGGCGCGGAACACCTCGGGCAGCTGGGCGTCGCCCCTGGGCAGCTGTACGGTAAGGCTCCCGCGGCCGTTGCGCGAGAGCGCGCCGAAGCGTTCCAGCCGCTCGGCGAACGCGTCCGCGCACGTCGGATCGGCCGGCAGCACCTCGACGCTCGGATTGCCGACCTCGGCCTTGAGCACGCTCGGCGTCCCTTCGGCGACGATCCTGCCGCGGTCGATGATCCCCACCCGATCGGCCAGGACGTCCGCCTCTTCGAGGTATTGCGTCGTCAGGAAGACGGTCATGCCCTCGTCCTGGGCCAGCCGTCGCACCTCCTCCCACAACGCGCTGCGGCTCTGGGGATCAAGCCCGGTCGTGGGCTCGTCGAGGAACAGGATGCGGGGGCTGTGAACCAGGGCGAGGGCGAGATCGAGACGGCGCTTCATCCCGCCCGAGTAGCCGCCCACGCGGCGGTCGGCCGCTTCGACCAATCCCACCCGCTCGAGCAGCTCGCCGGCGCGGCGCGTGCGATCGCGCTTTGCGATCCCCTGGAGCGTGGCTTGCAGCAGTAGGTGCTCCCGGCCGGTGAGAATCGAGTCGAGCGCCGCCTCCTGCAGCGCGGCGCCGATCGACGCCCGCACCTGCGGCCCCTGCCGGACAACATCGAAGCCGCCAACGCTCGCGCGGCCGCTCGTCGGCGGCAACAGCGTGGTCAGCATCAGCACCGTCGTTGACTTGCCGGCGCCGTTGGGGCCGAGGAAGCCGTAGATCTCGCCTGAAGCGACGGCGAGGTCGATCCCGTCAACCGCGCGCGGTCCCTTGCGAAACTCGCGCACGAGCTGGGCCACCTCGATCGCTGGACTGTCGCTGCTCATCGGCGCTCAGCGTACATCAATCTTCGATGTTATCAACTATCGCGGCACTCAGGTATACTTGTGAAGCGATGGCGACGCTGCGACGAGAGCGACCCACCGGGGCCCCGGCCGACGACCGCCCCGCCGGGACCCCGGCCGATGCACGACCCGCCAAACCGCCGGCCGACGACCCCGCCGCCGAGACCCCGGCCGACTCAGGACCCGCCCACGCCGACTCAGTACCTGCCGCATCACCCGCCGACGAGGCCTGGGGGTTGCTGTACGAGCTGATGACCTTGGCGCGGCGCCGGTTTCTCGACGTCGCCGCCGAGCTCGACCTGCACCCCGCCCAGGCGATCGCGCTGGTGCACATGACGCCGGGCACGCCGGTGCCGATGAACGAGCTCGCCTCCGGCCTGCACTGCGACAACTCCAACGTCACCGGGCTCGTGGATCGGCTCGAGGCCCGCGGCATCGTCGCGCGTCAACCCTACGTGCAGGACCGCCGCGTCAAGCACGTCGTGCTGACCGAGCACGGCGAGCAGCTGCGCGAGCGCATGCACGCGATCGGGCACCAAGCCCCGGAGGCGATCGCCTCGCTGTCAACCGCCGATCAGCGCAGCCTGCGTGACGTGTTGAGACGTGCGCTGGGACGCGAGGACGAGAACGGCCCACTTCCCCCCGGGCACTGACGTGCGCCGCACGCGCGGATCATGCACGCGCTAACGCCCGGCACCCTCGGTTGCCTTACCCGAGCCCGTTGGCGGCCAGGAACGCGCGGGCGACCTCGCCCGGCTGGCGGTGGTCGACGTCGACTTCGGCGTTCATGCGCTGCATGGCTGGCGTGGTCAACTTGGCGCTGACGGCGTTGAGGATCTGCGCGAACTGCCGGCCTTCCCGACTCAATCCCGAAGGGCACGCACTTCGCCTGCGTGAGTCCGTAGCCCTGCCTCATCCCAAGCAAACCCTCGTACCGGGTCCGGTTCTCGGGCGGAGCACCGTAGGTGAACGAGCTGAGTCGCTTCAGATGGCTCATCGTCCGGAAGTACTCGCAGGCGAGCCTGGCGTTCATCATCGGCGCCGTAATGATGATCGTCGGTGGTCTGGTGGAGCTGGTCTACGGGATCAAGGCGGAAGGACGAGGGCTCGAGGACATCGCCACGCCGCTCACGGTCGAGGACCGACCGAGTGGCCGCCCTCCCGCCGCCGCCGGAGCCACCGCGTAGGACCGCGAGTCCGCACGAATCCCTACTGTAAGTCCGCCGACCCAGACAGGAGGCGCCTTGCAGGAGAGACTTGGAATCGCCGGCTCCGGTGTGATCGCGTGCGGGCTGGCGGCCACGGCAGCCCGCACGGGGAAGGTCGTGCTCTGGGCCCGCTCGGATCGCTCCGCGCGCCGCGCGCGGGCAACGGTCGACAGAGTGTGGGCGAGGACCGGACAGGGACAGCTCGAGCCCGACCGTGTCAGCGTGGTCACCGACGTTGCGGCGCTGGGTGAGGCCACCTTTGTGGTCGAGGCGGTGGTCGAGGAGCACGACAGCAAGTCCGCGGTGCTCGCGGAGCTCGCCGGCCAGGCGGCCCCCAACGCCGTGCTCGCGACCACCACCTCCTCGCTCCAGGTCTCAGAGCTGGCCCGCGCTACGGGTCGTCCTGAGCATTTCGTCGGGTTTCACGTCTTTCACCCAGTGTCCCGAATGGAGCTGGTCGAGCTCGTGTTCCCTGACGAGGCCGAGCCGCAGACGCGCTCCCGGGCACGGGCGCTGTGCGAGGCGCTCGGCAAGACGCCGGTCGAGGTCCCCGACATTCCCGGCTTCGTCGTTAACCGACTGCTGCTCCCCTACCTGTTCAACGCGGTGGAGCTGATGTCGGCGACCGGGATGGAGCCCGCCGAGGTCGACCGCTGTATGACCCTCGGCGCGGGGCTCCCGATGGGACCGATCGCGCTGCTCGATCTGATCGGCCTCGACGTCGCCCACGCGATCGGCAAGGCGATCGGCGTCCGCGCCCCGGATGGACTGTGCGCGCTCCTCGACGCGGACAGGCTCGGGCGCAAGTCCGGCCACGGCTTCTACAAATATCAGTGAGCATTTAACGATCGTTCAGGTCCGAGCCCCAAACTACCAATCGCGACGTACCTCATAGCAGTACCTCCTCCCCCAGAAGCACAGACCGGCCCGCCTCCCAGCGGGCCGGTTTTGTTAATGCCCTCGCTCGCGCTCGCGTGGTTTGGGTCCGGGCGGGATCGACGTCTGCGCGCCGGCGGGATCGACCTCTCATCGCGCAGGGGGATCGGGGTCTGCGCCAGGCGGTAGGGACGTGTGATCGTGCGGACCTGGCCGCCACGCGCCGACGCCGCTACGCCGCCACGCGTCGATGCCTGATCCGGACCGCCTCGATCCGGTTCTGGCGCACCGACTCGACCCGGATCGAATACCCGTTGGCCGCGATCGTGTCGCCGCGCTTGGGCAGCCGTCCGAGCTGGGCGAACACGAACCCGCCGACGGAGTTGTACGCATCGGTGTCGACCGGCAGCTCAAGCCCGTAGTCCTCGAGATCACTTACCGCCACGTGCCCGCGCACGAACCAGTCGCCGTTGGCCAGCCGCCGGATCGCTCCTCCCGCGGGGTCGGTCTCGTCGGCGATCTCGCCCACGACCTCCTCGATGATGTCCTCGGTGGTGACGATTCCGGCCGTGCGCCCGTACTCGTCGATCACGATCGCCAGCTCTGTGCGCTCGCGCTGCAGATCGCCCAGCAGATCGTCGAGCGGCTTGGTCTCGGGCACGATTGGGGCCTGCCGGACAAGGCCGTCGAAGTGGGCCTCCTCGCCCTTGGCCATCATCAGCTTGACGAGCTGGTTGACGTGGACGATTCCCATGACGCGATCTTGATTCTCCTCCTCGGTGACCACCAGCCGTGAGTGGCCGGTCGACACGCAGCGCTGCAACGCGGCGTGGACGGTCTCACCGACGTCCACCGTGACGACCGCCGGAATCGGCGTCATCACCTGGCGCGCTTCCTGGTCGTGGAGGTGGAACACCCCGGTGAGCATGTTGGCCTCTCCCGCGTCGAGGTGACCGCCCGTCTGGGACTGGACGATCAGCCGCCTCAGCTCGTCCGGCGTCCCGCCCGCCGCCTCGGCGTCCGGATCCGTTCCGAGCATCCGGAGCATCGAGTGCGAGGAGGCATTCAGCACCGCGATCAGGGGATTGAAGATGATCCGGAAGAAACGCAGCGGCCGGGCGACTCGCCGGGCCACCCCCTCGGCGTGCTGGATCGCGTAGAGCTTGGGCACGATCTCGCCGGCGGTCGTCTGCGCGCTGGTGATCAGCAGGTAGGCGATCACCACCGCGATCACGACCGCCGCGGTGTGGCCGAGCGCACCCCCGAAGAGCGGCTCGAGAAGGTGCGCGATCGCGGGCTCGCCGAGCGCGCCGATGCCGATTGACGCCATCGTCACGCCCACCTGGCAGGCCGAGATGTAGTCGCCGATCTGCTCGTGCTGACTGAGGGCGAGGCGCGCGCCCCGGGCCCCATCTTCAGCGAGCGCCTCCAGCCGCGCGCGGCGTGAGCGCACCAGGCCGTACTCCGCGATCACGAAGAACGCATTGACCAGGACCAGCAGCGCGGTGAGGAGGATGATCAGTCCCTGCATGGACAGGTCAGATCCGCCGCGGGCGCGCAGACATTGGCCGGGGGTGCGCGTACATCGATCCCAACCGGTCCTCCGGTGCCGCGACACGGCGTTCGGGCAGCGCGGTCAGATCCTCCGTCCGCGTGCCCCTACTTCGTGGTGGATCGTCGTCGTTCATTCCTGCGACGCGCGCAACGGTAGCAGCCGCAGGCGCGGATCCGGCCGATCCTCAGCCCAGATCGTCGAGCCTGACCGCCAGCGCGAAGTCCGCCTCGGTCAGGCCCCCGGCGGAGTGGTTGGTCAGCGACAGCCTCACCCGGTTCCACCCGTGCACGAGGATGTCGGGGTGGTGGTTGGCCTCCTCCGCCGCCTGCGCGACGCGATTCACGAACGCGATCGCCTCCGCGAAGTCCTTGAGCTTCCAGTCGCGCACGATCTGATCGCCCTCGCGCTCCCACGGCAAGCTCCCCAACCGCGACCCGATTTCATCCTCACTGAGCAGCTCTGCCATATCGTTCTCTCCAATGCGAATCGTCAGCCTGATCCCGTCCGCGACCGAGATGCTGTTCGCACTCGGTCTCGGGCCCGACCTTATCGCGGTGACCCACGAGTGCGATTATCCCCCCGCGGTGCTCGAGCTCCCGAGGATCACCCGCGATGTCCTGCCTCCCGGTCTCAGCGCGGCGGAGATCGACGCGGCCGTCAGGGAGCGCACGCTGGCCGGACAGTCGATCTACGAGCTGGACACGGAGGCGCTGCACGACCTCGCACCCGACCTGATCGTCACCCAGGCACTGTGCTCGGTGTGTGCCGTCTCCTACGACGATGTGCTAGTCGTGGCGCAGGAGATCGCGACCCACCCGCAGGTGATCTCACTCGACCCGCGCACGGTCGGCGAGGTCCTCGGCGACGCGCGCACGCTGGCTCAGGCCACCGAGCGGGGTGACGCCGCGGCGGAGCTGGTGCGCGATGTGAGCGCCCGGATCGACCGCATTCGGGTCGCGGTCCGCGGCGCCAGAAGACCGCGAGTCGTCGCGCTCGAGTGGCTCGATCCCCCGTTCATCGCCGGACACTGGACGCCGCAGCTGATCGACTACGCCGGCGGCGAGGACGTGCTCGGATTCGCCGGTGAGCACTCCTCCCAGCGCCGCTGGGAGGAGATCTCGGCCGCACAGCCCGACGTCGTGGTCGTGATGCCCTGCGGCTACGACGCCGAGATCGCCCACCGCGAAGCGGAGATGCACCTTGACGAGCTCGCGGGCCTCGGCGCGGGCGAGGTGGTCGCGGTCGACGCGGCCTCGTACTTCTCTCGTCCCGGCCCGCGGATCGTCGACGGCCTGGAGCTGCTGGCCCACATCCTGCACCCCGAGCTCGTGCCCCAGGCGACGGGTGAGGCGCTGACGGTCGCTACTTGAGGGGCGGCCCCAGAACCCGTCCCGCGGCTGCTAACCCCCGCACCGTCCTCTTCGTTCACTCCTCCAGCGGCCACTACGGTGCCGACCGCCAGCTTCAGCTGATCGCCACCGGTCTGGACCCCTCCCGGTATCGACCGATCGTCGTGCTGCCCGAGGCGCTGGGGCGCGGCGATCCAGCGCCCCTCGCCAGCGATCCGGCGCCTCTCGCGGACGAGCTGCGCGCCGCCGGGATCGAGATTCTCACCCGCCCGCTCGCGGTGCTGCGCCGTGGCCTGCTGAACCCCCGCGGACTCGCCGCGCTGCTGGCCTTCACCGGGCGTGACGGCGCCGCGCTGGCAGCCCTGATCCGGCGTCGCGACGTCGCGCTCGTGCACTCGAACACCTCGGTCGTGCTGGGCGGGGCGGCGGCAGCGGCACTCGCGCGCGTTCCCCATGTGTGGCACGTGCGCGAGATCTACTCGGGATTCGCGCGGGCCTGGCCCGCCTACTGCCGTCTGCTCAGCAGTGCGGCCGCGCTACCGTGCGTCTCACGGGCCACCGCGGCGCAGTTCCCGCCCGCCTCGCAGCGCGTGTCGGTGACCTATGACGGGCTGGCGCTCGATGCCGGCCGGGCGCCGCGGGCCACCGCACGCGCCACTCTGGGCCTCGATCCCGATGCCCCGGTGATCGCTGTCCTCGGGCGAATCTCCGACTGGAAGGGGCAGGACGTGCTCGTGCGCGCGCTCGCCGAGCCGCCGCTGCGCGATCGGGGCGCGATCGGCCTGATCGCCGGCGAGGCGTGGCCCGGCGCCGAGCACCGCCAAGCGTGGGTGCTCGACCTCGCCGTCCGGCTGGGGGTGAGCGATCGACTGGCGCTGGTCGGCTTCCGCGAGGATGTCGAGACGATCTACGGCGCCGCCGACCTCGTCGCGGTTCCCTCCACGGCGCCTGACCCGCTCCCCGGCGCCGCGATCGAGGCCGCCGCGGCCGGCTGCGCCGTGCTGGCCAGCGACCACGGCGGGTTGCCGGAGATCATCCACGACGCCGTCACCGGGCGCCTGCTGGCGCCTGGTGACGCCACGGATCTGGCGCGGGTGGCGGGCGAGCTGCTCGCCGACCCCGCCCAGCGCGAGCGGCTCGGGAGCGCCGCCGCGCTCGATGTCCGCGAACGCTTTTCCCCCGCGCGGCTGCTGAGCGCCGTCCAGCAGCTCTACGACACCTGCGTCGCCCGCCGGGAGCATCGCGGTCCGTGACCGAGTCGCCCTGGATGCGACCATTGGCGGATGGTGCGGCGCGAGATGCCGGTCGCAGACGGCGTCGATGACGGCGAGCTGGTTCGCCGGACGGAGCGGCTGGCCGAGCGGTTGCTGAACGATGCGATTCGACGCCGGGGTCGGAGAGAACGCACTCAGGGTCGTCGGATAGCACGCCTGCTGGAGGACAAGGACGGCTTGGCATTCGTGCTGGCACTCACCGACGAGGTGCTCCGCATCCGCGATCCTGGGCGCGCCGGGCGTCACTTCCAGAGCCTGGTGGGCGGCAGCCGCGGCCCACTCTTCCTCGGGCCGCTCGACCGCGCGCTGCTCCGGCTGGGGGCGAGTGCCGCCGCTCACCTTCCCCGCATCGTGATGCCGCTCGTCCAGGCGCGCGTGCGCAGCGAGTTGGCGGGCTTCGTGGTTGCGGCTGAGGCTCGCCCGTTCTCCCGGCACCTGGCCCGCCGGAGGGGTGAGGGTATGCGCCTCAACGTCAATCTGCTCGGCGAGGAGGTGCTGGGTGATGAGGAGGCCGGGCGCCGGCTGGATGCCGTCTTGGCGCTGCTTGCGCGCTCCGACGTTGATTATGTCTCGGTCAAGGTCACCTCGATCTGCTCGCAGCTGGGCATCGCCGCCTTTGACTACGAGCGGGACCGCGTCGCGGCCCAGCTGCGACGGCTGTACGACGAGGCGCTCTCCCATCAACCGCACAAGTTGGTCAACCTGGACATGGAGGAGTACCGGGACCTCGATCTCACCGTCGCCGTGTTCAGGCAGGTCTTGAGCGAGGACCGTTACGCCCGTCTGAACGCCGGTATCGTCCTGCAAGCCTACATTCCGGACTCCTATCCCGTACTCGTTGACTTGGCGGCGTGGGCTCGGGATCGGCATCGCCGTCACGGGGGCGCGATCAAGGTCCGGCTCGTGAAGGGCGCCAATCTGGCGATGGAACGGGTCGAGGCTGAGGTGGCCGGCTGGCCCCAGGCTCCGTTCACCACCAAGGCCGAGGTCGACGCCAACTACAAGCGGATGCTCGACGTCATCCTCGACCCCGTCAACGTCGGGGCGTTGCGCGTCGGTGTCGGGACCCATAACCTGTTCGAGACGGCCTGGGCCCTGACCGTCAGCGCGCACCGGGGCTTGCGGGGCATGCTCGAGCTGGAGATGCTCGAGGGAATGGCTCCGTCGATCGCCCGATCGGTACGCGAGGAGGCCGGCGGGCTGCTGCTGTACGCACCGATCGCGCGCCGGACCGACAGCGAATCCGTGATCGCCTATCTGATCCGCCGCTTCGACGAGAACACCGGGCCGGAGAACTTCCTGCGGCATCAGTTCTCGCTACAGCCGGATACGCCGGCGTGGGAGCGGGAGCGAGATCGCTTTCGGGCCGCCGTCCGCGACCGCCTGGCCGCGCCGGCACCGACCCGTCGCACCCAGAATCGAAGCAGGACAGCGGAGCCAGCTGGCGTCGCGACCGGAAGCTCGACGCTTCTAAGCAAAGGCTCGACGCTTCCAACCGAAGGCCCGATGCTTCCAAGCAAAGGCTCGACGGCTGCGTTTGTCAACGAGCCCGATACTGACGTGGCGCTCGCCGCCAACCGGACCTGGCTCGCCGCGCAGCTGGGACCGCTGCCGGCCCACGGCATCGGTGTGGTCCCGGTGATGGTTGCGGGCCGCAGCGTCGAAGCTGGCCTCCGGGCCGACGGCCGCGACCCCAGCGATCCCGGGAAGGTCGCCTACCAGTGGGTCCAGGCCGATGAGCGACTGGTGAACGAGGCCGTGAGCGCCGCCGGCGGCGCGGGCCAGCGATGGCGCGCCCTGTCGCTCGAGGATCGCCATCGGCGCGTGCACGCCGTGGCCGGCTCACTGGCGAGCGCTCGTGGTCGGCTGATCGGCGTGATGGCGCGCGACGCGGGCAAGACGGCTTTCGAGGGAGACCCCGAGGTTTCCGAGGCGATCGACTTCGCCCGCTATTACGCCGAGCGCATCTGGGAGCTCGAGACGGGGGAGGGCGACGGTCTCCAATTCAAGCCGTTCGGCACCGCGGTGGTGGCGTCACCGACATCGTCCGCTCGGCCTTCGGTCATGCCGGCCAGAAGTGCTCGGCGGCGAGCCTGGCGATCCTCGAAGCGTCGGTGTACGACGACGGCCGGTTCCGAGCGCAACTCGCCGACGCCGTAGCCAGCCTGCGGCTCGGTCCTGGCTGGGACCTGCGTTCCACCATCGGACCTCTGATCAGGGCGCCCCGGGGGCCGTTGGCGGATGCGCTGCACCACCTGGCGCCCGGCGAGAGCTGGCTGGTCGAGCCCCACCAGGTCGGTGATGAGCAGCATTTCTGGTCCCCGGGAGTCAAGCTCGGCGTGCGGCCAGGCTCGTCGTTTCACCTCACCGAATGCTTCGGTCCGGTGCTGGGACTGATGCGCGCCGCTGACCTGAACCAGGCGATCGCCTGGCAGAACCAGCCGGCCCACGGCCTGACGGCCGGCCTGCAGTCCCTCGACCCCGCCGAGATCGAGCATTGGCGCAACTCGGTGCAGGCGGGCAACCTGTACGTCAACCGGCACATCACCGGTGCGATCGTGCGCCGGCAGCCGTTCGGCGGTTGGAAGCGTTCGGTGATCGGCCCGGGAGCCAAGGCCGGGGGACCGAACTACGTCGCCAGCCTAGGCACCTGGAGCGGGCACTTCGACGGCACGGCCGAGGCGTTCCAGGTCGCCGCGACCCGAGCGTGGCGCCGGGACCTGCTCCCGTCTGATCCGAGCGGTCTGCTTGCGCAAGCCAACGTGTTCCGCTACCGGCCGCTGCGCAGCGCCCTGCTGCGAGTCGCTGGCGATGCCAGCGACCAGGACCTGGCTCTCGCCCTGGCGGTGGCGCGAGCGGTTGGCGTTGCCGTCACCGTCTCCTCCCCGACCGAGCGCAGCGTGGCGGCGCCAATCACCGTCGAGGACGAGCCGGCGCTGATCGACCGGCTGAGCCTCCTGACGGTGGACAAGCTCCGCCTGATCGGGAGAGCTGATCACGCGCTTCGCCTGGCCGGCCACGACGCTGGGATCTGGGTCGACGACATCCCGGTGGTGGGCCACGTTCGGGAGCTGTTGCGCTGGGTTCGCGAGCAGACCGTAAGCGAGACGCGCCACCGGCACGGCAACCTGACCGGTCGCCATCCCGGCCCTGCGTGCCCCGATCGCCCCGTCGTCCCCGGATAGCGTCACAGCTCTGCTGATCAGGCCGATGGGCAGGAACCTGAAGTGAACATTCGCCAAAGGCGAGCCGTCACCGCGCTCAGCCACCCAACCCGATTCCCCCCGGCGCGAGCCCCATCCCGCCCGCCACGGCGATCGCGCCGGCGACGCTCGCCACCGCCACGAGGACGCAGGCCGCCACTGCCGCGCCCTGCCGGCGGCGGCGCTCGGCCAGCTCGACGATCAGCGCCCCGGTGATCACCCCCGCGACCAGGCCGCCGAGGTGGCCGCCGATCGAGATGCCCCGGAAGCTCACCGAGAACAGCAGGTTCAGCACGAGCACGACGCCGAGGCCGCTCTGCCAGAACGGGATCCCCCGACTGCGCGAGACCACGATCAGCGCCCCGAAGATGCCGAAGATCGCGCCCGACGCCCCGACGGTGGCCGCGGCGGGCTGGAACAGCAGCGCGCCGAAGGACCCCGCGAGCAGCGACGCGAGGTAGACGGCGGCGAAGTTGATTCGTCCGATCGCCGGCTCGAGCACCGAGCCGACGAAGTACAGCGAGGCCATGTTGATCGCGATGTGCAGCAGCCCGTCGTGCAGGAAGCCACTCGTGATGATCCGCCAGTACTCGTGGTTCTGGACGATCAGCGGGCCGAACAGCGCGCCCTTCTCATAGACCGTTCCCCCCCCGCCGGAGCCCAGCGAAGCTCCCGCTGCCGTCTCGGCGAAGAACACGATCACGTTGATCGCGATCAGCGCCTGCGTGACGGTGGGGGTCGCGGGCATCGACCGGATCGTCTTGACCTTCGTGCGCTCACGCGAGCACTCGGGGCAGCGCATCCCGACCGCTGTCGGCGTCATGCAGTCAGGACAGATCGGGCGGCCGCACGACGAGCAGGAGACGCCCGTCTCGCGCGAGGTATGTCGATAGCAGACGGCCACGCTCCCGGACGCTATCAACGGCCGTCGCGGGTCTCGCCGGACAGCCTGCGGCGGCTAGCGCTCGGGGAGAATCCGCCGCGCCTCTTCGCCGATGTCCTTCAACGTGTGCCCCGCCAGTTCGAGCAGGCTGGAGGACTGCTGCCTGCGCGTGCGGTGGCGCCCGCGCACCCGCAGCGCCACCAGCGCGGTCCCGGCGCCGGCCCCGACCACCAGAGCGGCGGCGGGACGCGCCCAGTTGCGCGGGTCGCGCATCGCCGAGAGCTCCCAGGACTCGAGCTCGTCCTGCGCAAACTCGGTCAGGTCGACGAGGGTCATCTCGAGCCGCGGGACGAGATCGGCGGGAGGCTCGACCGGCGTCAGCGCCTCGCGCAGCAGCGACTCGAAGTCTGCGGCGGGGCTCATCGCCGGACCGTCGCGGCGCCGCTGCGATCTTCGATGTCGGTCTCGGCCACGATCCCCCTGAGCTGGCGGATCGCGCGGTGCAGCAGTACCTTGGTCGCACCGTCGGTGCGCCCCAGCGCCCGCGCGATCTCCCGATTGTCCATCCCCAGAGCGAAGCGCATCACGAGCGCCTCGCGTCGATCCTCGGGAAGCTGGCGGACCCCGACGAGGATCGAGGCGAGCTCCTCACGGCCCTCGACCAGCGATTCGGTCGTGTGCGGCGCGGAGATCGTGCCCGCGTCCTCGATCGCAGATTCGGGCTTTCTCACGCGGTCGCGATAGAAGTTGGCCGCGAGATTGTGGGCGATCCGGATGAGCCAGGGTCGCAGCGGCCGCCCGTCGGACTCTCGCAGCGCGCGCTCGAAGTGGCGGTAGGCCTGCAGGAACGTCTGCTCGGTGAGATCCTCCGCGTCGTGGTGGTTGCCGACCCGGTAGTAGCTGTAGGAGTACACGTCGCGCAGGTGAGCGCGGTAGCACTCGGTGAATCGAGCGTCGAGCTCGGCCTTGTTCTGGGACGCATCGCCTGGCACCGCATGGGGAGCGTAGCCCGGCTCAGGCCGCGCGGACGTGGGCGGGGCCGCGACGCAGCGCCGGCTCGGTGACCGTCGCGGTCCAGCGCTCGGGTTCGATCCGGCCCTCGAGCAACGCCGCGAGGGCCTCCAGCGCGGGCGTCGGGAGCCGGGCGTCAGCGGCGAGGCTCGCCAGCAGCGGCACCGAATCTACGGCTTCGGCGACTTGCCCGAGGATCGCGCCGATCTCCACGGGCGAGGCTCCCTGGGCGAGCAGCTCGCCGGCGCGTCGATTCCGTGAGCTCGATGCGACGACGGTCGCAACCAGGTCGCCGGCGCCAGCCAGTCCGGCGAAGGTCTCGGGCAGCCCCCCACGCAGCCGCGCCAGCGCGTCGACCTCGGCGAACACCTTGCCGGCCGCCGCCCCCGCGACGTTGGGGCCGGCGACCGAGGCGGCGGCGGCGGCGAGCACAGCGGCGTTCTTGGCGCAACCGGCGAACTCCACGCCCGTCACGTCGGTGGTGATCGAGACGTCCAGCCCGGCAGTGCCGAGCGCATCGGCCAGCTGCCGGGCGAAGCCCCCCTCCCGTGAGGCCAGCACCATCGAAGCTCCGTGAGCCAGCACCTCCGCGGCGTGCGCGGGACCGCCGAGCACGGCCACCGCCCGCGCGCCACAGCGCTCGGCGGCGAACGCCGAGGGCAGCCGGCCGAGGGGCGGCACGAGGCCCTTGGAGAGCACGAGCAGTCCGGCCCGGCGCGGGATCCGCTCACCGTGCGCGGCCAGCACGCTGGGCAGGGACTTTGCCGGCACGGCGAGGCAGACGAGATCGTGGCCGCCAAGCTCGAGCTCGGCGGCACGCACCACTTGAACGGCGCTGGGGAGCTCGACCCCGGGCAGGTAGGCCTCGTTGCACCGTGCCGCCGACAGCACGGCGGCCTGCTCACGGGTCCGGCAGCCGAGGTCGACGTCGAAGCCAGCTCGCGCCAGGCACACCGCGAGGCTCGTACCCCACGTGCCCGCACCGACGATCGCGGCGCGGCGGATCGGTGGGAGTCCTCCGAGCCACTCCCACTGGAGCATCACGCATGGCCAGATCCGAGCGGTTACCGCAGCCGCGAGCGCCGGCGAGGCACCCTGCACCTGGGGGAAGCGCAGCGGACGTCCGGCCCGGATCCGTACCTTGCGCGGCCGGATCCTCAATCCCCGTCGCACGTCTTCGGTGCCGATCAGTGCGACGGGAACCACCGGAGCCCCCGTCTCCAGCGCCAGCCGTCCGACGCCCCGGCGGGGACTGCCGAGCGAGCCGGGCCTCATTCGGGTGCCCTCGGGGAAGATCAACACGACTTCGCCTCGCCCGAGGATCACCTTCGCCGTCTCGATCGTCTCCGCGTCGCCGGCTCCTCGGTCGACCGGGAACCCGCCGAGCGCGTTCAGGATCCACGCCTGCCACGGCCGCGCGAACAGCTCCTTCTTGGCGACGTAGTGCATCGGCCGGCGCGCCATCGTCGCGATCACGAACGGGTCCAGGAAGCTGCGGTGGTTGGCCGCGATGATCACCGGTCCGTGCGCGGGGATGTGCTCACGCCCGATCCGGTTCATCCGGAGGTAGATCAGGAAGAAGGGTTGCAGAACCGCGCGCACCAGCCAGTAGATCAACCGGTTGGCCCCCTGCTCTCGCGCGCGCCGGTGCAGGCCCTCGTGAGCCGGGGCGCGATCATGGCTGTGGGCGCCGGCGCGATCCTCGCGGCGGGCCGCGGCACGATCCTCGCTGTGGTTCGCTTTATGATCCATTAGTGGGCGTACCCGCGGGGCGCGGGCCCGTTACAGTTGCGGGCCTTGAGCCTGGGCATCGACCGCACCCGCACGCTGAGAGGGGCCGTCTGCGGCGCGCTCGCAGCGGCGGTGTGGGCACTCGGACAGCCGGTCGACAAGCTCGTCTTCTCGAGCCGCTACGACGATCTGGAGTGGCTCGGCAAGGCCGTCACGAGGGGCCAGTGGTGGTACTCGGCCGGGCTCGCGCTGCACATGCAGAACGGCGCCATATTCGGCGCCGCGTACGCAAATCTCGCGCCCACGCTGCCGTTGCCCCCCGTCCTGCGAGGTCCCGCCGTCGCCCTGCTCGAGCACGTGGTTCTGTGGCCCCTCGGCACGATCTCCGATCGGGTCCATCCGGCCCGCGACGACCTTCCGCGGTTTGCCGGCAACCGCCGGGCGTTCGCGCAATCGACCTGGCGTCATCTTCTGTTCGGCGTCGTGCTGGGCGAGCTCGAGCGCCGCGTGAACACCGAGCCCGAGCCGGCACCGTCTCAGCCCGAGGCTGACTTCTCGAGCAACGGCCACGGGACGCTCGAGCACGCGCTCTCCGTGGAGCCCGCGCCGTAACGCAGCGGGCGTCGCGTTGCGCGTCCTGATCACCGGAGCTTCCGGGTTCGCCGGCGGGCATCTGGCGAGTGCGTGTGCGAAGGCGGGGGACGAGGTCATCGGGTTGTCGCGAAGCGGGCGGATGGCCGCCGATACAGGCGCGGGCCACGCGATCGACCTTCGCGATGGTGCCGCCGTGCATCAGGCGTTCCGTGACGCCGCGCCCGAGGTCGTCTATCACCTCGCTGCACTCAGCTCGGTTGGGCGCTCATGGGAGGATCCCGCCCGGACCGTCACCGACAACGTGGGGAGCGCGATCAGCGTGCTCGAGGCGCTGCGGACACAGGCCCCACACGCGCGCGTCGTCTGGGTCAGCTCGTGCGAGGTCTACGGAGCGCCCACGGCACTCCCCGTGCCGGAGACCGCACCGGTGAAGCCGGCCAACCCGTACGCCGTCTCCAAGACGACGGGCGATCTGCTCGCGGGCGTGTACGCCGACGCACACGGTCTAAAGATCCTTCGCGCGCGGCCGTTCAACCACGCCGGACCGGGACAGCTCCCGATCTTCATCGTCTCATCACTGGCCCAGCAGGCGGCGCAGGCTCGGATCAGGGGCGCACGAACGATCCGGATCGTGACCGGCAACCCCGACACCCGTCGCGACTTCACCGACGTGCGCGACGTCGTCCGGGCGTACCGCCTGCTCGCCCGCCTGGGCGAGCAGGGCATCTACAACGTCAGCTCCGGTGTCTCGTTATCAGCCACCGACCAGGTTCGCATGCTCGCCGAGCTGATCGCCCCAATCGAGGTCCAGCACGTGGTCGACCCCGGGCGCGTGCGCGCCCACGAGGTGAGCGACCTGCGGGGCTCCCACGACCGCCTCACCGCCACCACGGGCTGGATCCCCGAGATCCCGCTGAAGTACACGATCGCCGACACGATCGACTGGTGGGAGCACGAGCTCGCCGGGGAGACAGCGGGCGAACGACCGCAGTAAGCGATCAGGACTCCGAAGCGCCACCACCCCCTGAGCCCGTGCGACACTGAGCGCAGGCCGCCCGCCTAGCTCAATTGGCAGAGCACTTCATTTGTAATGAAGGGGTTTCCGGTTCGAGTCCGGAGGCGGGCTTGGGAAAGGTGCTGGTAATCACCATGTTTTGGTATTGCCTGAACCGGAGAAATCTGCCAAGTGTCCCGAATATGTCCCGGGCTCGGTGTAGACTTCGGGGATCGCTGGTTCTGCTCTCAGTCCTCCGTCTGGTCATGTGTTCCGCGTGGAGCGCGATCGGGGTCCGGTGTGGTACGCGAAGTACCGGTTGCCGGATGGTCGTCAGGTGCAGCGCAAGGTCGGGCCGGGGTGGTCTGAGCGGGGGCGCCCTCCGGCCGGTTACTTCACCAAGCGCACAGCGGAGGCGTGGCTGCGCTCGGTGCTCGACGATGCGCGGCGCGGCACGCTGCCGGGGTTGGTCCGCACCGGCGCGACGTTCACGGACGCGGCGGCGGAGTGGTTGCGCTACGTCGAGCATGATCGTGGCCGTAAGCCTTCGACGCTGGAGGGTTATCGCGCGATCGTGCGCTCGCAGCTTCTGCCGGCGTTCGGGGAGGCGCGCCTGGAGTCGATCACGCCGGCGATGATCGAGTCGTGGATCGG
>JBPCRJ010000111.1:0-4492 GCA_050996975.1 Solirubrobacteraceae bacterium
CGACAAGCTAGCTCAGCGAAATAGCACCTGTCCACGCAGTCTCGCAGGCAGAAACCTCAACAAACCCGGGCACATCCGCGCCGATCAGTGCGCAACCATCCGAGTTTGGGAATCCGAGCTAAGGCCCGCACTGCGGATCAGCGCACGATTCGCTGTCCCGGCCGGGACCCGAGGGATGGCCCGGACCATCACAAGAGCCTCTGGCCGCCCGGACACATCCAGTGGGATGCTTCATGCATGTCTCGCCTCGGCTCCAAGAAGTACCTGGTCGTGGTGGGCGCATGGCTCGTCGGGATCTCGTGGCTGTCGCTCCTCGTGTTCGCCGCGTTCTACATCCTCGACCCGATGCGCGGGTCCTTCCTGGGCAGCGGCCTGGGATGGCGGGGCCTGTGGTGGATCGCGGCCGTGGGGCACGTGGCAGGCTGGGGCCTGATGTGGCTGGGCGCCAGCGAAGCCAACTTCGGCCTGCGCTCGAGCCGTGCGGTGCTCGGGTGCGCCGGGGTGCTCGCGATCGTGGGGACCGGGTTGCTGCTGGTCGGTCTCGGACAGTACGGACAGTGGCATGAGTACCGTTTCGCCTCCCGCTGCGCGGTTACGGCGGGTGCAGTCTCGCCGGCGTCGGCCGCGTGCATCAGCGAGCAGGCCGCGGTGATCGAGTCGATCCAGGTCGATACCTCGACACCGTCGCAGTACAACGCCCCCGCCCCAGGGCAGAAGCTGGAGATCAGGCTCGCTGACCACCGCAAGCGGACGGTCTCGGTCCTGCGGCCGCCGTGGGTGACATATGAGCATTGTGAACGCGGATTGTTCTCTGACGTTCTCGCCGAGCATGGCTTCGCAACGTGCGAGGCGCCCGTCAAGGCCAGCTTGTACCGCGGCCGTGTTGTGCGGTTGACGCTCCCCAGCGGCGAGCGCACGGACACCGACATGCAGCCGGGCGGGTACCGGCTGGTGGCATGGCTCGGCGCACTGTGCCTGCTGGGCGCGCTGTGGCCGCTGCTGGCGCTCGGACTGAGTCTCCGGCGAGTCGGCAGCGGGAGTGCGTCTCGACCGATGGTCGGCGAAAGCTCGTGATGATGATCGCCGGGATCTGCCGGCGCGCCGTCGCCCTGCTCGTCGTCGTCGGCGCGACGACGGGATGCCAAGGCCCATCTGACGGTGGATCGGCGCCCTGCGCCCGCGCCGCGACCGTCGGCTGTGCACCACACGTGGCGTTCGGCGGCACGGTGCGCGTGGGTGAGCAGGAATGGCAGGCCCAGCGCGTCCGCACCCGGAAGACCATCGGGGGTCCTCGCTTTCTCGGCGCGAGGGCCCGCGGTCGCTTCGTCATCATCACGATGCGAACGATCTCCGCCAGGGACGCGACGCTGAGCAGCAGGACATTTCAGTTGGAGATCGATGGCAAGGCCTACGGTCCTGACGACGTCGGCTTCTCTGCAGCGGCAGGCGAGGATGCGTTCTACCTCATTGCAAAGATCAAGGTGGGCGTGATCACGACCGTGAAGGCCGTCTTCGATGTGCCGGTGAGCGCGCTCTCGAAGAAGGCCGAGATGCGCTTCAACGAGCCCGGGCTCGCCCCCTCGGGCTCAAGACACGGATACATCGACATCTCGAGCCGGCTTGGGTGAGCCGGGCCGCCGTGATCGATCATTGATGGGAGGCTCGAGCGAGAATGACTCTGACTATCCGGCGTACTCGAACAATCTCGGACGGCCCGCATTCCGGTCTTGCTCGTCGGGGTTCTCGGGGTGGGGCCTGTCGTCAGCTGGCTCCTCGTGTCGTCTGGCGGACTCGACGCTAACGTCTTCTTCGTCTGGTCGCCGGCTGCGTCGTGTGGCGTTGGCCGACCGGCGTGCTGGAGCGCTGGCATCTGAAGCGCGAGCGCGCCGATGCCGCTGCTGCGCGTGCAGCGGCTACCGATCACGTCGTGCAGAGTGCTGAATATGCAGCCGGGTGGGGCCTGGCAGGCGCCCGTTGGCGTTGCTGTCGTCGCCGGAACCCGGCTCTTGAGCCATCGGTCGCCGTCGATCCGCAGGGCAACGTGGTGGCCCTCTGGCTGTGCTTCAACGGCGCCAGCTTGGTCGTGCGGGGTGCCGTGCGCCCTGCGGGCGGGACCTGGCAGACCTGTTGTCGACATCTCCCGCGCCGCCGAGGACGCGGTGTACGACCGCCGAGATCCGTTCGCCGGCCAGGACGCGCACTGCCCGCGGGTTGCTGTCGGTCCGCACGGCAACGCGATCGCTTTCTGGCAGCGGTATCACGACCCCGACAGCTGCGTGCTGCTCGGCAGCGTCGAGGTCGGCGGCTGCCCCCGGCGATCCGGATCACGGCGAGGCGAACTTGGAGATCAGCCACTTCCCGTTGATCTTGCGCAGCTGGCCTCCGTAGCCCTGAGGGCCGGCAGCGGCAACGGCTGTCGCCGCGTCTCCTCGGACGTCGATTCTGATCGCGGAGTCCTTCAGCTTGGTGGCCATACCTGCGGGCATCGTCTTGGCGAGCCCTCCAAGGGTCCCGGCCACCGTCGACGACGTGGCACGCCTCGCCGAGGAGATGCGTCTCGCCGGCTCCAAGGCGTTGGACGATCCGCGGCGCGCTTGTCGTCGCCGGACGTGTGCTCGACTTCGCCCGCCGGCGCCGCGGCTGGGCGGGCGAGAACCCCGTCCGGGCCCTCGATCGCTCCGAGCGCTCGCGCTCAGATCAGCGCGAGCGGCGGGTGCTCACTGCCGACGAGCTGGACGCGCTGCTCGCCAATGCTCGCGAACCGACCCGCCAGGCGTTCGCGCTCGCCGCCATGACCGGCGCGCGCCTCGGCGAAGTGCTCGGATTGCGGTGGCGCAACCTCGACCTCGACGCCGGCACCGCGTCAATCGAGGCGCAGCTCGACCGCCACGGCAACCTTGCCGAGTGCAAGACCTCGCGCTCACGTCGAGTCGTGGAGCTACCCGCTGCGCTGACCGCCGAGCTGCGCGAGCACCGGGTGCGCTGCGCGTCGTCGCTCGATGATGACTACGTGCTCCACACCCGCACCGGACGTGGGTTTGACCATCGCAGCGTGACTCTCGCCTTCGCCGGCGCCGTAGCCCGCGCTGAGATACCAGCGCCCGCGCCAACCTTTCACGACCTGCGCCACAGCTTCGCCTCTCGGTTCATCGCATCCGGTGGCGATCTCGTGCAGTTGAGCGCGCATCTCGGGCACCGCTTGCCTGCGATCACCGCCTCGACGTACTCGCACGAGTTCGAGCGTCACGCTCGCACCGACGAGCGCCGGGCTCGGCTCGATGCGATGTTCGGCGGCGTGGCAGCCCGCGTGGCAGGAACAGACCGCAGTCCAGCGCGGCCGGCCGACGCGGCCTCGGGCGGCGAAGTGGTGGATTTGCAGCAGAAGCGCGACAGTGCGTGACCCGGCGCGACAGACGGGCAGGCTAAGCGAGTATGGAGGTCTAACTCCATCGCGGGTTCGAATCCGGCCCTCTCCGCTCCGAGGTTCTCGCGTGAAGACCTCTCCGGAAGCGGCGCTCCGCCGGCGCCGCTTCGCCGACGGCGCTCGCAATCGGACGCCTGTGGCGGGCCCGACGGCAGTCCGTCTAGCGCGGCTTCGGGGCCGTGCCGAAAACGTGATCCCAGAACGGGGCGCTGACGCCGTAGCCGCGCTCATGATCCTGGAAGTGATGGCGCATGTGTAACTCGCGCAGTCGTTTGCCGAGCGCCGTCTTGGGCCGATGATGGTGGACGTGGTAGTGGAGCATGTCGTAGAACAGGTAGCCGACCAGGAAGCCGGCTCCGAACGGCAGAAATATGGGGCTGGCGAGCACGGCGTAGAAGCCCCACACGAACAGCGCGGCCAACGGGATGCTCACCGACGGCGGCATCACGAGTCGCATCGGATCGTTGGGATGGTCGTGATGAATACCGTGGATGATCCAATGAAGGCGCGCGCCAATGCCCTGCTCGGGCTCGAAGTGAAACACGATCCGGTGCAGCCAGTATTCGGTCAGGGTCCAGAACAGGTAGCCACCCACGAGCCATGCTGGGGTGCTCCAGCCGGCACCATGGACGAGGCCCTCGACGAGCAGGAACACGATCGCCGGCCCGAACAGGATCGGCGGGACGCTTGGATGCACGCGAGAGAGCTTGTCGAGCAGATCCGATTCGAACATGCGCGGCGACGCGCGCAGGGCCTCGCCGCGACTCAGGCTGGTCAGGTCATCTGCCTGTTGAGTTGCCATCGTGCAAGGATAGCTCGCGGCGATACCGCCGCGGACGGCTTGCTTGGGCAAAGTCGAGAAAGTCTGCTGGGGGCGACTGCCTCGGTCAGGTGCCGACGTAGGCCGCGAGGTGCTCGCCGGTGAGGGTGGAGCGGGCAGCGACGAGGTCGGCGGGTGTGCCCTCGAAGACGATCCGGCCGCCGTCGTGGCCGGCGCCGGGGCCGAGGTCGATGATCCAGTCGGCGTGCGCCATGACCGCCTGGTGGTGCTCGACGACGATGACCGAC
>JBPCRJ010000150.1:0-5211 GCA_050996975.1 Solirubrobacteraceae bacterium
CACGCCCGCTGAGGCTTCCCGAGATGTTGGATACGGCAGCGAGCGAGCGTCGATCGGGGGGTACGATTATGTTGCTCAGCTCGCAGACCTGAATCGAGCTGAGCAGGAGAAAAGTGCGCCGGCGAGCATCGACGCAACATAGTTCTGAGCGCAACATAGGTCGCCAATCCAATCGCACGTCACGATCGGCCAGGACGATGAAAGCAATCGCAGCACAGGCGCATGCTGGCGCAGTCATCGGTCATGCGGGGGAGGCTCAGGCGCCTCGGGCTCGGGTTGCCCGGGGCGCCAGGTGAGCTGCGTGACGTCGGCCGCGTAGGACTGTTCGATGAGCTGGAGGGAGATGCGTTCCGGTGGCGCGGCCTCCAGCTCATCGCCGATCCCGAGTGCGGCGGGGACGCGTCTTGCGACGCCGGCGAGCCACTCCCGCACCGCCGTGGAATCCTCCTCGTCGTCGACGACCGCGAAGAGCGAGAAGCGCACCGGCTCGAAGGTGTCGTCGAACTGCATGAGAACGTCGCGCACCCGGGCCGCGGTAGGCCGTCCCTGCCGATGCCGGACCTCCTCGGCGATGCGCTTCGCCAGCGGCACTAGCTGGGGCTCGAGCGCCGGGCGGTCGTAACGGAGACCGAGCCAGATGGCGAATGCCCGAGCGCGCCCTGGCGTCGGCTCCCGCCGCTCAGCTCCCGCAGCGAGGACGGTCGTCAGCACAGCTGCGGAGACGTGCGTTCGCGGGTCGTCGGCGATCACGTACTCCGGGTCTGTCAATCGGAACCGCGACGAGCGAAGCCCCCAATCGTCGGGCGGATCGTCCGTGTGGACGGCCCGTAGCTCGACCGTCGGCGCCGGGTCGTCAGTGTTCGTCAGGTCGAGCTCGCACTCCTGACTGGCCACGGCCCAACGCCCGTGATCGCGATGCTCCCGAATCACCTGGCCAGCCGAATCGAGCACAACGACATCGAATGGGAGCATGGCGAGGACGATGGACCCCTGGCGCCACCCCGCCTCGTACAGCGACGCCATTCACACGACCGGCTAGTCGTGGAGGGCCGCGGTTGCGCCCGGCCGCCTCGGCCGGCCACCGGTGAGCATGCCATTGGGACGCGGCGTCAGCGCATCGATCGCCGCGAGGTACGCCTTCTGCGGTCGCCCCGCACGCAGCGCATCCACAGCGGACTGCCCCCGCCGCGGCGCGGTCGCGAGGAGACGAGAGGTCGCGTCAGCGTCCCGTTGGGCCAGGACGTGGACCCGCTCGACGACGTCGTGGACCTCGCCGACGCGTCGCCTCAGGTCACCGCTGCGCAGAGCCAAGAGAGGTCGTCCCGCCTCGGCGTTGAGGACCGTTGTGTGGCTGGTCCCGAGGACCCTCGCGAGCTGACGCGAGGACCAGCCGGTCGACGCTCGTACCTCGCTGATCATGCGCTGGACATCCGGAGCACGCCGCACGACCGTCGTGGGCAGGACAAGGAACCAGTCCCCGACGATCCAGAACGGTCGATTGGTGTCGAGCGTCCGGTGGCGGACGGGCAGACCCAGGGGCTCGCCGAGCAGCGCCTCGTCGTAGATCGTCCGGCGTTCTAAGGTGGCACTCATCTGATCTCCTCGAGCCCAAAGTACGCCTCGCCAGCGGGAGTCAGGCCCCACCGGAAGAAGCGATCGATCTGGTCGTGGAGCACGGTCAACTGCCGGGGCAGTTCCTCGGCATCGAACGGCTGGTGGCCTTCCACGAACAGATCCACATCGAGGAGGAACGCGGCATTGGCGACCTGTTCGGGGAGGATGCCCGGGACCATAGTGTTCGCTGGGATGTAGCCATGGCGCACGATCGCCTGGATGTCGACCGGCGGTCCGGCAAGGTCCCCAATAGGCGGCGCTGTGAGCTGCGTCTGGGTGATTGACGTAACAACGTTCGTGCCCTCGGCGACAATCGAGCCACCGCCCCATCCGACCAGCTCGGGCCGGAACCACTCTCGCCACGCTCTGTCATTGCCCGGAGGCATCTGAGTGATGTCCACGTAGCGAAGGCCCAGGCGATCGCAACGCGGAAGGCCTGCGGTCTCTTGAAGTGCCGCGACGATGGTCGCGAAACGACTGCGGAACTCCTCGAAATCGCCGTACTGTGGGCCGATCGAGAGCGTGGCTGCGTCCGCCGCGACGATCAGAGTCCACCCCACGTCGTCGGTGAAGCGCCAGGTGCGGGCCGTCTGGGCCTCCCCCGCCGGAGCCATGCCCGGGCCGACAAGCAGCGAGACCTGCTGGATCTGCTCCTGGTTCATGTATGGAAAGAGGTCGAGGAGCCGGTCTTGTAGTGGAGCGACGCCGTCAAGGGTCTGCAGTCGCGCCCGGACGGGATAACGGATCTGCCCGAGCGCCTGGACGAGCGGCGGGCGCGCCAGCCGGTAGCGGCCGACGGGAGCTAGGTCGAACACGGCGGTCGAGACGAAGCGTTCCAGAAGCGTTCCACAGCTCCCCAGGATAGTAGAGCCCACGGCAGCGCGGCAACACCCCACGTTGTCGTTGTCGTGCGGCACCAGCACGGGCGCGTGGGGCTCATTGATCTTGTTCCTCAATAGCGCGGGCGGCCTGGGCTAGGTCTTGACGGCAAACAGCAGACCACAACACCTCTCAACTTCAACGGCCAGGCAACGGATGAAGGCATGGGAAATCGCTGGGCGAATGGGAGCGGAAAGGTTCAGCGATGGCAGTCCTGAACAGCATCAAGTTGACGGCCGTTCGTAGGGCAAAGGCATTCCGGCCGGTGGTTCAGGACCATCGTCGCCGCGGCGTTCGGCAGACTGACCGGAATGAGCGCGCCCGAGCAGCAACAGCCGAATCAGCCGCGAGAGTGGGTCGTGATGCTGCCCGCTCGTTCGAGCGTCCGCCTTCTCGACGACACGCGCGTTCTCATCAACGCAGGACCCGAGAGCACGGTGCCGCTCACGGCCATCCGGCTCCGCAACGCCTTCTACAAGGACGGCGACAAGCTCCTCTTCAAGGGCCTCATCGCCGAAGCGCGCGGAACTGCCAATGACGCTGAGCACGCCTTCGAATTCCTTGCGGTCCACGCGGGGCCCTACCTGCACGTCGCAGCCGTAGCCGGCAACGGGGCGGTCGACGAGCCGAAGCATCTGCTCGCGTACGCGCCTCCGGCGGATGGTCAGGTCGGCGAGTTTGTCGAGCAGATCCCGGTGGATACCCGAATGCCGGCGCCGACCGTTCGCTCAATCGATCCCGAAGCGCTCATGGCACTACTCGGCACGCTCGTCGGCAACCCGGACGAAGAGCGGCTGCATCGCGCCATGGAGCACTACCAGCACGCGCTCGCGGCCATGGATCCGCTCAACCGCGTGATGACCGCGCAGCACTTGTACATGGCTTGCGAAAACCTCGGCCAGGTCATCTTCCGGCGGATGTGTCGTGAAGCCGGCCTGCCTGGCACCGGTGAGTCAAAGCACCAGCTCGCGCTAGCGGCCGGGTTTCAGCCGGTCGGCGAATCGCGGCAGCACCTTTGGGACTACGACTCGCACCTGCGCGTCACCCACATCTTCGAGGGGGACGCGACGCTCTACAGGAAACTGCGCAAGACCAGCGACGGGTTCGAGCACGGCTTCGCAAACTTTGGCGACGTGCAGAAACAGGCGCACGCGGCAGCGGATCCAGCCATGGTCTTGATCCGCCGGGCGATCCTTCGTGAAAGCGGACTACCGGATGACTCGGCTCTCCTCGCCGAGAGATACGACCACCCCCTCGCCGGTTGGTCCCCGACGCTCATCCTCAAGGGCACCTACTGCGGCGATACAGATCCCGAGTGGCCCTACTTCTACGGCGCCAGCCTCATCCCTGAAATTGTCGCCATCGAGGACCTTGACGGCGACCAGAGGCGCAACGTGACCTACCGGGCCAACGGCAGCGGCGCGTCTCTCATCGACGGCCAGAAGTTGAACACTGCGAGCTGGTCGTGGGCGGCTCCGACGACACCAGGCCATAAGATGAGCGGATAGGTGAGCCGGAGATACTCGCGAGCTGGTCAGTGAGCGATGGCTAGAGCGGGGGGTCTTGCTCGAGAAGTGCGCCGAGCATGGTCACGACCGCGGCGGCGTCCCGCCGCTCCCACTCGATGTCCTGCGTTGTTTCATCCCTGTGCTTGGCTGCGTGAGTGACGGCCCAAAGCGCCCGGCGCACGAGCCAGAAGCGGGTTTCCTTATCCGCGTCGCGAAGGTTCTCTACCTTGTATCCCAGCTCGGCGTGAAGATCCTTATCGACGGCGCCGTAGGCGGCCTCGAGCGCGTCACGGCAAGCCGAAACTGCATCCCGGTAGCGACCCTCGCCCATGTCTCTGAGCGCCTTCTCGAGGTCGTTCTTTGCCCGGATCGCCTTTACCGACTGCGCGCCGGTGAGTATGGGCACCTGGAGGAGAAAACCCTGGGCGTAGCGCCAGTGCTCGAGCACTTCGACCCACTGGGCTGGCTTGATCTGGTACTCAAGAGGGCCCCAAAAAGACTGAACGGCGGGAGCCGCCGGGGAAGGGTCGTGGGACGACGGCCGGAAGATGATCCCCTGCAGCTGAAGATGCAGCGTTACAGGGCCACCGCTGCGCTGGCGCTCAATGGCCTCAAGCTGTGCCGGAAGCACGTTGGCGCCCATGTTCACCGGCGTCTGCACGGCACCGTGCTCTGGCTCGGGAAAGGCAACCGCGTAAAGGGGCTGCAGTTGTGCGAGAGGGAGGCGCACACCTTGGACAAAACTCGCCTCCAGGTCCCCGGCCACAGCCACATGCGCCCCTGCCAAGTCGATCGATCTGATTGGAGTCCACTCCAACGCGAGGTCGATGCGGTACGTGCCGAGGCCCGGTCTCCCGGTCAGCTGCTTGAGCGACGATTTGATGCCGCCCGGGCCGAGAGAGAGAAACGCGTCCACGAGGGCTCAAGGCTACGTGTCCGCCCGGCTGGCTCGCCTGCTTCGTCGCTATTCCGATTGCGCCAGTCGTCTCGGAGCCGGCCAACGCCTTCGCGCCTCCGCGCGCGTCAGCGCCTCTACGTCGCGGGCAAGGCGATCGTGGGCGCCGGCGTTGCCTGGCGAGTCCCGCGTCGCCCATATGGAGGAGCAGGTGTCAAGGGGCAGGGGTTGATGGCCATCTGTGGTGGTGGTGTTGCAGCGGATGTGGTTGCGGCTGGCGGGGCGGTCCGAGCTTTCCGCGGGTTCGCGACGTTC
>JBPCRJ010000151.1:0-7424 GCA_050996975.1 Solirubrobacteraceae bacterium
GAACGTCGCGAACCCGCGGAAAGCTCGGACCGCCCCGCCAGCCGCAACCACATCCGCTGCAACACCACCACCACAGATGGCCATCAACCCCTGCCCCTTGACACCTGCTCCTCCATATGGGCGACGCAGGACTCGCCAAGCAGCGCCGGCGCCCACGATCGCCTTGCCACGAACGCGATCGTCAGATTGCCGTCCCGCTGCACGGTCGTTGGCCACACGAAGACGATCGTCAGCGCTCCCGGCCTCCGAGACTCCCATGCGACCAAGCGAGCTCGAGATCGGACACATCAGCGTGCGTAAGCCCCCGATGCGTCGACGGCAAGCGTGCTTGCGTGTCGGGCGCCGCGGGCCGGTGCACATTTGAGCTGCACGACCCGTATCGGCCCTCCGGCCGTGAGTCGGCTCGGCCCGAGCTATCGCCTGAGGCTCTGCCCCGGGCGAGGCGCTCCCGCTGCCGGCGCAGCGCCATCCAACCCGGTTCCGGTGGCAGCGCCAGCGCGGCGGACCGAGGCTGGGAATCGAGCACCGCGCGCTGGGCACCCGCTTCGGAGAGCTCGGTCAGCGGGAGCGCCCGAGCGGCTGTTCCCTCGCCCCCGGGCAGCGTGATCGGCTCGAGGTGCTCGGCGGCGAGGGCTTCGCGCTCGCTGCGCCGCATCGCCGAGCGCAGCGAATTGAGTGCTTCCTCGACGGTGCGGTCCGGCTCGGGCGGCGTGTAGTGCCCGCGCTCGCGCTGCTTCGGTGTCGCCTCGGCGATCAGATGCATCCGCGTTCCGCCCCGGGCGCGTGACAGCGCGGTGTACGCCCATTCCCGGCCGAATTCCGAGGGGCGGCCGATGACGCCTGCCCACTCCACGGTGGCGCCCTGTGCGCCGTGGCCGGTCAGGGCGTAGGCCGGCTCGAGATGCTCCGCGGCGTAGGCGGCATCCAAGACGCATCGGCGGCCTGAGTCGGTGATGATCGTCAGCTCGCCGGTGTCGGCCTCGATGGCGACGATCCTCGCGAGTGTGCCGTTGTCGACGTCGCGGTGGCGGTCGTTGCGTCGGGCGATCACCCGATCCCCGATCCGGAGCTCCCGGTCGGCGATCAGAACGCCATCCACAGAGAGCGATCCCTCGGCGATCAGCAGCGCCCGCGCGCGCTCGTTCAGGATCGAGCGGGTCGCGTTCTCGCGCGCGATCATCACCGCACCGGACAGGCCGTGCTCCCGGCGCGCAGCATTCCAGTCGGCCAGAGTCGCTTCGACTGCGTCGTCCTCGCGCTCGTGGACGACGAGCGTCTCCCGAGCCTGCTTGTGAGCGAGGTACGCGTCAGGATCACCGTCGTGGAGCGCCGCCAGCGCCTCGCGCTCGGCCGGGTCACGCTGGCGCATCACCCGTCGCAGCTCCGGACCATCCAGGCGGCTGGTCACCGCGGCGAACCACCCGCCCGCGGCGACCGACGGCAGCTGGCCGCTGTCTCCAACGGCGACCACCTTCGCCCCGGCGCGCTCCGCTTGGGCAAACAGCGCCGCCGAAGGTCGCGTCGGCGCCGTGCCGGCCTCATCGAGCAGGATCACAGTCTGGCGACCAAGGCCGTCCGACCCGTCGAGGTCAGACACGAGACGATGGATCGTCGTGGCCCGAATGCCCGCGGCGTCGGCCAGCTCTCGCGCGGCCCGGCCGGTCGGCGCGGCGCCCAGCACCCAGTAGCCGCCAGCCTCGTAGATACCAGCCAAGGCACCGAGCACCCGCGTCTTCCCCGTCCCCGCCAGCGCCTGGAGGACCGACACTCCGCAGCCCTCGGCAATCACGTGCTGCACGGCAGCCATCTGCTCCTCGCTCAGCCCCTCAAAACGGTCCACGCCTACACGGTCCGCAAGCGCAGGGGCGAGCACGCCCACGCGTTTGCTCCGCCGCCGCACGGCTCCGTCGAGGATCGCCTCCTCACACGCGAGCAGACCCCGGGTGCTACAGCGACGCTCCCCCTCAACAACGCCGAGCGCGACCACCGACCGATGCTGGAGGTAACCGCTCATCGCTCGCTCCAGCTGCACAACGCTGGCGCCCTGCGCAAAGTCGCCCGCGATCTCAGCCAGCGCGTGCCGGCGCGCGAACGTGTTGTGCTGCGACGTCAACCCATCCGGGCCCGAGAGCCGCTCGGCAACTGCCCGGACGATGTCGGCCTCAGGGCGATCCGCCACCGCGGCTGACCGACCGCAAAGACGTTCAAGCTCCCGCAGGCCGAGACCCTGCTCGGCGGCCCGAGCCCGTGCCTCCGCCGGGCAGCGCGCCCCGTCGACCCCGTACTCCTTCGCCCTGCGCGTCGCCAGCGCGATCCCCTGCAGCCGCTCACGCGACAGCTCGCCAGCCGCCACCCCGGTCAACTCGCGGGCGCGCTCCTCGATCTCGACCCGCCGGCGCGAGAACTCCCGCAGCACCCCCGACGGTACGCCGTCGATCTCAAAGAGACCGCGGCCCACCGAGCGCCACGAGACCCAGGGCAGCCGCTCGCGCACCTCGGCGCGCAGCACCGCGCGGTAGACCGCACCGCCCGCCGAGACGTGCTCATACAAGCTGTGCGCGTCGAGCGTCGTCCAGCGGCCCTCCGCGCGCGTCATGTTGGCGACCACCATATGGGTGTGCAGCTGGGGGTCACCGGCGCGCGAGAGACGATGACGATACGCAGCGGCAACGAAGCCCTCTCCCCGGAGGCGACGGACCCCATTGCGACCACGGCGGGTGCAGCACGCCTCCCGCTCGACATAGCCCAGCGCAGCTTCGACCGCCCGCTCGTGTGCGTCGACCAGCGCCGCCGCCGTCTGCTCGTCGGCGATCGCGAACAGCACGCTGACCGACTTCGGCGCCGAGAACGTGAGGTCAAACGCGGCCAGCTTCGTCTGCGAATGATCTGGTCGCAGCCGCTCCCCGGTCCGCGGATCGCAGCCGGCCATCGCGCGCATGAACCCCGCACGGTCGATCTGGCCACACAGACCGATGCCGCCACAGCCGCGGCCCATCCAACGCCCCAGCGCCTCACCGCGACCCGAGAGGTAATCCTCGATCCCGTAGGCGACCTGCTGCTCGTAGTATGCGAGCTGGTCCACCGACCGACCGAGCTTTCCGATCGTCAGCACGGCTGACGGCCTCCGGAGCAGGCATCGCCGATGCAAGTGGTGTGTCCTGCCTTTGTAGGACGGGGATGACGACAGCCGCCTGACGATGAGGCGACGTCGACGGAGAGAGTCGTCGAGACGCCTGGCTCGTGCTGAGCCTGACTCCGGGGACGTTCCGATGACGCTGAGTCAGCTGAGCTAGATGGCTCGGAGGGCTTGTCGCGGAGGACTGATGCGCAGAAATTGGTCCATGAACGGTCCACAAACCGAACCGGCGCTGACCCCGAAACCAAGTGGTTTGCACGGCTTCCATACCCTGCAGATGGAGTACCGCTACCGGGATTCGAACCCGGGTTTCCGCCGTGAGAGGGCGGCGTCCTAGTCCCCTGGACGATAGCGGCGGGTGATAGCGCTCGACGATTCACCGCGGCGCTCACGGCTCCCTCGAGCTAACGGGAGGCATGACGACACGGCGTTTCGCTCCTTGTATTAGACCATATGGAGGTCGTCCGGTCGGGCTGGTGTAGTCGGCCGGTCCCCCACGTGATCGTGGGGTGATGAGCCGTGCGGGCTGGACCCCGCGCGGCGTCCACAACCGCATAGAGGAGCCGGCCATGACCAAGGTTCGCAGCTGGGTTGGACTGGACGTGCATGCACGCAGCGTGGTCGCGGTGACGATCGATGGCGAGTCGGGGGAGCTGTGCTCGCGCGAGCTGTCGGGGAGGACGAGCGAGATCGTCGAGTTCTGCGGTTCGCGGCCGGGCCCGACCCGGGTGGCGTATAAGGCCGCACCGACCGGCTATGGGCTCGCGCGAGCGCTCCTGGCAGCCGGGATGGGGCGCGTCGTCGCGGCGCCGGGAAAGATCGAGCGGCCGTCCGCGGACCGCGTGAAGACCGACCTGCGTGACGCGGAGCGGGTGTTGCGCCTGTTGATGATCGACGGCCTGCACTCGGTCAGAGTTCCGAGCAGCGAGGAGGAAGCGCTGCGTGACGTGGTCCGCGCCCGCGAGGCGGTCCGGGGTGCTCTGATGCGCGCCCGGCAGCGACTGAGCAAGCTGCTGCTGCGTCACGACGTCGTCTAATGACGACACCGCCAGCGCCTGGAAGGTCGCTCACCGTGGATGGCTGACCAGAATCGATCTGGGTGAGCGCGGCGCGCAGGTTCGCCTTGCCTGAGTACCTCGGTCACATCGACGCGACCGTGATCCGCCGCGACGCGCTGGAGAAGACGATCTCAGAGCTGATCCCCGGCTCGCCGTGGGAGCAGACCGTCGCTCGGCTGCGATGCCTGCGCGGTCTCGACACGCTCTCCGCGGTCGGCATGTGCGCCGAGGTCGGCGAGTTCGAACGGTTCCAGGATCCGGCGCAGCTGATGAGCTACCTCGGCCTCACGCCATCAGAGGACACCACTGGCACCAAACGCCGCCAAGGCGCGATCACCAAAACCGGCTCACGCCACGCCCGGCGCCTGATGGTCGAGGCCAGCTGGCACTACCGCCGCGCGGCCGCAAAGGGACAGGCGCTGCGCCGTCGCCAGGACGGCCAGCCCGCCCACGTGATCGAGATCGCCTGGCAAGCGCAACGCCGGCTGCACCGCGTCTGGCAGCGGCTCGACACTCAGCGCGGGAAGCGCCGCAGGATCGTTGCGGTCGCCGTCGCGCGCGAACTCACCGGGTTCTGCTGGGCGCTCGCGAACGCCGACTGAAACCAGGGATCGCACCCCCACGTTGGTTGAAGAGGCGGCAGGACTCATCAGGCCACCAGCGCGAGAGGATCCACGATCTAACTATGAGCAGCCCTCTCCGGGCCACGCTCGATCTCAGACAGGCGGGCTCTCACGACGAAAACCGGTCCTGCGGAGACGGGAGCCAAACCCGTCCACCCGCGCATAAGAGTCTGACCGCGCGCAGCGCACCAGCCAGACCTGCCGCCCCTTCAACCGACACGATGCCCGCCACCCGCCGCGGGCATCCGGTGCTGGCGACTTGACAAACGACTCTCCATAAGAGGTTAGCGGGTGGCCGGGAAATGGCTGAGGCCGATGCTCACCGCCGACGGGTCACAGTCTGCAGATCATCGACGGGAAAGCACTCGGTAGTGGCATAGGTGTTGCCGCAGCGATCGGACACAGCACGAACCGCGCCTACGTGGCGGGGCTTGCGCTGGCTCCGCTGCCTTCGGCACGCCCGCTCCCCTTCGGCTCTGAGCAGTACTTGGTAACTTGAACGTCTCCGCGGCTGTGGTGAAACTGGTAAACACGCGGCGTTCAGGTCGCCGTGCCCTAACGGGCTTGGAGGTTCGAGTCCTCTCAGCCGCATCGGTCGGAACCAGGTCCGAACGCGGCTCGCACGCGAAGCAATGCAGCGGCATCGCAGGAACGGGCGAGAGGCCATCCGCAACTGCGGATGGCACCTTTCTCAGAAAACCACCGGTAGCCCCGATTCCCCGCTCGCCGCGAGGTGAGCTGGCGCGGACCTCGGGCAGCCGCAAGTGAGCCAGGACGCGCGTCGGCGCCCAGGTCATGCACCGACGAGCGCGTTACGGCATGATGGGGGCATGCCCATTCCCCCCTCCCAGCGCAGCGTCAAGATCGCCTCGGACGAGCGCGGGGGGTGGTCCTCGGAGCGACCACGCCGCGACGGCGCGCCGCCGCGGCCGCCCGACGTCTCGGCACGCTGCCGTGTTCTCACGCCATCTGACCGCATGCGCTACTCGCCGGGAAGCCTCGTGCTGATCGTGTCGGGCGCCGCGGACGAGAACGTCGCCTTCGCTGAGCGCGTGGTGGAGGAGCGAGGCGCCGTGCTGTCGTTGACCAAGGTTCGGGCGTTGCTGCAGGGACGCGTCGGAGCGCAACAGCTCGAGGCCAAGGCGCAGGAGCTTCTGGAGACTGCGGTGATCAAGCGCCTCGAAGCCCGTCAATCCGTCGTCGTCGCGATCGAGGGCCTCGACCCGTACGAACGCGAGCGCTACGTCCGGCCGGCACACACGCTGAGACGGCCAGGGCACCTGATTTTGCTGGAGGCCGCGCGCGATCGGGTTCCCGAGGAGCTACGTCCGACGCTGAACGAGCTGCGCCGCGCCCTCGATACCGCCGAGGTGGGACGCGAGGGCTTCCAGACCGCGCTGCGCCTCGGGGGCGGCTCGATCGGCGAGCTCAAGCGAATCGTCTTCCAACCTCCGCCCCGGCAGCACTGATCCGGGGCAGCTCACAGCCAGCCTCTCTGCTCTGCCACCCGCACCGCCTCCGCTCGGTTGCGGGCGTCGAGCTTTTGCATCACCGATGAGAGGTGGTTACGGACCGTCCCCGGCGACAGGAAGAGCGCGATGGCCAGCTCGGCGATGGTGGCGTGATCACGTGCGGCCGACAAGACCTCCTGCTCGCGTGGGGTCAGGGGACTGGCACCCTGACTGAGCGCCGCGGCGGCGAGCCCTGGGTCCACGATTCGCTCACCCGCGACCGCGCGACGGATCGCCGCGGCCAGCTGGTGGGCCGGGGCGTCCTTGAGCAGGAACCCGGCGGCGCCGCCCTCCATCGCGCGGCGCAGATAACCGGGGCGCCCGAAGGTGGTCAGGATCAGGATCCGGCAGCCGGGTAGCGCGCGGCGCAGCTCCTCCGACGCCTCGAGGCCGCTCTGGCCGGGCATCTCGATGTCGAGCAACGCCACGTCCGGCCGGTTGGCAACCGCAGCGCAAACCACCTCGTCGCCGCGAGCGACCTGCGCGATCACCTCGATATCCTGCTCGAGCCCGAGCAGGCTCGCGAGAGCACCGCGGACCATCGCTTGGTCCTCGGCGATCAGCACCCGAATCATCGAGCTCACCGGGACGAGATCGGCACGGTGACCAGCAGCCTGAAGCCGCCCTCTGGCGCGGCCCCCGTCTCGAGACGCCCCCCCAGGCCCTGCACACGCTCGCCGAGCCCCGCCAGCCCGTGACCTCCGGTGCCGCTCGCACTGTCAGCGGCTGCTCCCACGCCGTCGTCGACGACCTCGACGGCGGCGTCGGTGAGGCTGGCGCTCACCGTCATCGCGCAACGGGTGGCGCCGCTGTGGCGGATCACGTTGGTCGAACCTTCTCGCACCGCCCAGGCGAAAGTCGCCTCTACGGCAGGGTCGATCGTCACCCGCGACCGCTTCAGATCGGCTTGGATTCCCGCGGCGACCAGCGCCATGCGCGCGCCCTCGAGCTCGCCGTCGAGCGTCGGTTGACGGTAACCGCCAACCGCCTCGCGGACCTCGGCCAGCGCCCCGCGCGCCACGCGCTCGACAGCGCGAACCTCCTCCAGTGCCTCGGAGGCGCGGTCGGGCAGGAGCCTGCCCGCCAGCTCGCTCTT
>JBPCRJ010000181.1:0-11485 GCA_050996975.1 Solirubrobacteraceae bacterium
GGCTGACTCGCGGCGACGCTGCTCATCAACTCTGGGTGCTACCCGGCACGCGAGGCTTGCCTTGCGACGGTGCAGGCCGACGAGCGCGGGGGCGGCAATCGGCTGCACCGATCGCCGCCCCGTCGAGCTGACTGGCCTTCCACCGTCGCCTGATCGCCTAACCGGCGGCTCCGGTCAGCTTGCGCTGCTCACGCCAGGCCGTTGGCCTTCAGGAAGGCGCGAGCCACCACCGCGGGATCATCCTTGTTGATGTCCACCGCCGCGTTCATACTGCGGATCGCCGGAATCGTGAGCTTGCTGCTGACCATGTTCAGCGTTTGCGCGAACGCCGGACCCTCGGCCTTCAGGACCTTGTCGTTCACGATCGGGGCCGCGGTCTGGAAACCGAAGATGTGCTTGTCGTCGGTCAGGAGCACGAGTTGGGTCCGGGTGAGCTGGGCATCGGTGCTGAACACGTCTGCGGTCTGCGCGCTGCCACGCTTCAGCGCCGGATACTGGAGTCCGATGGCCAGCGGGACGAACTTCAGCTTGGTCAGCCCGTACACGTTGCGCAGGCCGGCCACCCCCTGGAGGCGGTTGAGGTTCGCCGGCGTGTCGGCATAGGTGAAGCTGCCCACCTTCTTGAGGTCGGAAATCGTCTTGAGGTTGTATTTCTTGGCGTACGCCGGCAGCACCGCGATGGCGTTGGTGTCGTAGAACGGCGTCGCGTTGAGGAGGGTAAAGCCACGTTTCTGCTCAAAGCTCTTGGCCGCCGTATAGGTCGCCGCCTCGGACTTCGGTGGGTTGTTCTGTCCGGCCAGGACCGAGAGGATCGTGCCCACATAGTCGGGGTACATCTGGATCTGCCCACTCGTGAGCGCCTTGTCGCTGATCTCAGAGCTTCCGATGTTGCTCTTCACCGTCACGTTGTAGCCCTTGGCCTGCAACGCCTGCGCGTAGAGCTGGCCGAGAACGAACTCCTCGGTGAAATCCTTGTCGCCGATCGTCACCGCCGGCTTGCCCTTGCCCGGCTGGCTCCCCCCTGCGGCGCTCCCGCCCGATGCGCCGCTCGTGCTTCCAGTGCTGCTGCTACTGCTGCTCCCGCATGCACTCAGCGCAACCGCGGCGGACACCGCAACGGCAGCGCCCAAGATTGGTCTCGGGATCGATCTCCTCATGACTTTCCTCCTCGGACTTCGATTGACCTGCGTCCTGCCCCGGCCGATCCGCAAGCCTCTGATCGCCCGTTGGCGACTCTCACGCGGCGTCAGAGCGCTTCAGGCGACTTCAGCTGGCTGAGCGCCCATCCGGTCGACCGAAACCCAACCCAGCTTTCCTCCTCTCGGTTGCACCAACGCCGACATGATGCCATCCAGCAGGATAGGATTCAAGGATGGCTAGGGTTGCTATGAGGTTAAGCTGGAACTCGGCTGCCCGGATCGCTCACACCCTGCGTTCCCGGTGCACGTCGGTTCACACGCTGCGTTCCGATTGCTCGTCGGCGCCCACCCGCTCGCCACACACAGCCCTTCCGGACCGCCAATGAATACGCTCGAGTCAACGGCAGCGGAGATAGTATTCGACCATGTCACCAAGCGATATGTCAGTAACCGTGCCGCGATCGACGGCTTGTCGTTCACCGTTCCTGCCGGTGAAATTTGCGTCTTGATCGGGCCGTCGGGCGGCGGCAAGACCACCGCAATGAAGATGGTCAACCGGCTGATCTCGATCACCGAGGGTGACATCACGATCGACGGAGCGAGTGTCAACTCGCTTGATGCCACGGAGTTACGACGTGGAATCGGGTATGTCATCCAGCAGATCGGGCTGTTCTCCCACATGACGGTACGGGAGAACATCGCCACCGTGCCGCGACTGCTCGGATGGGACAAGGCCCGAACCAGGGCCCGCGCCCACGAGCTGCTCGAGTTGGTCGGGATGGACCCGGACGAGTACGCCGATCGCTATCCGGCCGAGCTCTCTGGCGGCCAGCGTCAGCGCGTTGGCCTGGCCCGCGCGATGGCTGGGGACCCGCCGCTGATGCTAATGGACGAGCCGTTCGGCGCGATCGACCCGATCACCCGAGAGCGCCTGCAGAACGACTTCCTGGCCCTCCATCGCAAAGTGCGAAAGACGGTCATCTTCGTCACGCACGACATCGACGAGGCGATCAAGATGGCCGATCGCATCTGCCTGCTGCGCGAAGGAGGGCGACTGGCTCAGTTCGATACCCCCGAGACGATGCTGGCCCACCCTGTCGACGAGTTCGTGGCCGACTTCGTCGGCGCCGACCGAGGTCTCAAGCGCCTCGGGTTGCGCACCCTCGCCGACGTTCAAGGGCTGCGGACGCAGGCGCCCGGGGACAGTGACGGCGCGCCGCAGGCCGGCCCGCGCGTGACGCTGCGCGACGCGCTGTCGCTGATGCTCACCGAAGGCAGCAGCGACCTGGCCGTCTGCGATGAGTCCGGCGGCGTACGCGGATATCTGACGCTCGATGCCGTCGGGCAGATGCTTCGCGATCAGGGCGGAAAGCGGCGTAACGGTCACGCGCCGGCCGAGCCGGACGAGCAGCCCTGAGCATCGTGGGGGGCGCGCTCGCGACGACACTCGCTCAGAGCGGACCGGTGATCCCGACATTCGGCGGCGGAGATCGGTGCATCCGCGCCAACGGCGAATTCTGCCTGCACTGGTTTCTGACGAACTTCAGCTCGCGTTTCTTGCCGCGCCTGGGCGAGCACGTGGAGATGACGTTGATCGCGATCGCGATCGGCTTCGTGATCGCGCTCCTGACCGCGCTGATGACCTACCGCTTCGCCGTGCTCGAGTGGCCGTTCGCCAACCTCTGGGCGCTCTTGTACACGATCCCCGCGCTCGCCCTGTTTCAGATCATGGTGCCGGTGACGGGGCTTGGCCTGCTGAGCGTCGAGATCGCGCTCGTCTCCTACACACTCTTGTTCCTGTTTCGCAACATCCTTACCGGGCTGCGCGAGGTGCCCGTGGAGATGAAGGATGCGGCGGCGGGCATGGGGCTCACACGTTCGCAGACGCTGCTGCGGATCGAATTGCCCGTCGCCCTGCCGGCGATCATCGCTGGGCTGCGAGTCGCCACCGTGACCACGATCTCGCTGGCGACGATCGCCGCGTACATCACCCCGCTGGGCCTCGGCGCCCCGATCCTCAGCGCGATACAGAGCGGGAGCAACACTGAGCTCGTCGGCGGTGGCCTGCTCGCGATCCTGCTCGCATTCGCCGCGGATGCGCTGATCCTGACCATTCAGTGGCTGGCCACGCCCTGGCTTCGAGCCCGGAGGCGAGGCACGTGAGGCGGATGGGGAGGCCGACATGAGCCGCGCCCGCGGACCGACATTGAGCCGCCCGGGCGGACCGACATGAGCAGCCTCGTCCACTTCTACTCCAGCAACGCGAGCCTGCTGCTCCAGAAGACGGTCGCCCATCTCGGCATGTCAGCGCTCGCGGTGGCGATCGCGATCGTGACCGCGCTGCCCTGCGCGGTGTACCTCGGTCACCGCCATCGAGGGTCCGCGATCGCGGTCAACGTCGCCAATGCCTTCCGGGCGCTGCCCAGCCTGGCCCTGATCGCGATCGGCCTGACGTTCTTCGGTCCCAGCCTCCTGACGATCGAGATCGCGCTCGTGGCGCTGGCGATACCCCCGATCCTCGTCAACGCGGTTACAGCCGTCGACACCGTCGACCCGGATGCGGTCGAGTCCGCACGCGGCATGGGCATGACCGAGGTCCAGATCCTCGCCAGGATCGAGCTGCCGCAGTCCTGGCCGCTGATCTTTGCCGGCATCCGCACGGCCAGCGTATTCGTGATCGCCACCGCGACCCTGCGAGGGATCGCCGGCGGAGGCGGCCTGGGCGACATCGTCGCCAATCAACCCTCATACCACCTGGCCGGTCTGATCGGCGCGACGATCCTGGTGGTCGTACTCGCGTTCGCCCTCGATGGTCTGCTGTCGATGATCCAGCGCGCGCTGACTCCACGGGGGCTGCGGCGCTCCGGCCAGGTGCACACAATCCTCCCGTTGAGCGTGTCCTCGGGGGCCGACCCGACCACCGCCACGGCAAAACGCCCCTAACCTCGATGTCCGCTGGTGAACGCCTCGTCAGGATCGGGGTCTACGAATGACCTCTGCGTCGTGAAGCGCCTGTTCACGATCGGGGTCTACGGGTGGGATCTGGACAGCTTCCTCACCGCTTTGGAGCGCTCCGGCGTGCGCCTGCTGCTCGATGTGCGCCAGCGCCGCGGCGTACGCGGCCGTGAGTACGCCTGGGCCAACGCGGTGCGCCTGCAGGCGGCCCTGACCGCGGCGGGGGTCGCCTACCGCCACCACAAGGAGCTCGCACCGACGACGGAGCTGCGCCACCTCCAGTACGCAGAGGACGCGCGCGTGGGGGTGGGAAAGCGATCGCGAGTCGAGCTCGCGCCCGTATACCGCGACGGATACACGCGGGAGATCCTCGACGACATCGAGCTAGCGCCGATCGTCGAGGCGCTGCCGCGGCAGGACGCATCGGCCCTGCTCTGCGTCGAACGTGATCCCGAGGCGTGCCACCGATCGCTGATCGCCGAGCGCATCGCCGACCAGCACGAGGTCGTCGTAAGTCATCTACGTCCCTGATCAAGCGGTCGTAAGCCATCCTGCGCCCGTGATCAAGCGGGGTGATTTCCCGGACTCGGCGATTCCCGGTGCTCAGGGCCGGATGAACGTGTCCGGATCCGGGCCGATGCGCTCCCCGGCGTCGAGCGCTTCGATCGCGGCCATCTCGTGATCGCTCAGACTGAAGTCGAACACGTCGAAGTTCTCGACGATGCGCTCGGGGGTGACCGACTTGGGAATCACCACGTTGCCCAGTTGAAGGTGCCAGCGAATCGCGACCTGTGCGGGCGTCTTGCCGTGAGTCGCGGCGACCTCGGTGATCGCCGGCTCCTCGAGCACCTCGCCTTGGGCGAGCGGACTCCACGCCTCGGTGACGATTCCCAGTTCGGCGTGCTCATGACGCAAACCGGCCTGCTGGAAGCGCGGATGCAGCTCGACCTGGTTGACGGCCGGGGTGACCCCCGTCTCGTCAATCAGACGCCGGAGATGGGCCGGCTGGAAGTTGGACACGCCGATCGCACGAGCCAGCCCCTGCGCCTGCAGTTCGACTAAGGCCCGCCACGTGTCGACATATAGGTCGTGCGCTGGAACCGGCCAATGGATCAGGTAGAGGTCGACGTGGTCGACCTCGAGCTGGTCGAGGCTCGCCTTGAGAGCCCGGGTCGCCTGCTGATAGCCATGATCGTCGTTAGAGCACTTGGTGGTGATGAACACGTCGTCACGATCCAGTCCGGCGGCGTGGATGGCCTGCCCCACGCCGGCCTCATTCTGGTACGCCGCCGCGGTGTCGATGTGCCGGTAGCCGGCCAGCAGTGCGCGCGTCGCCACCTCGGCGGTGTCCGCCGCTGGAACCTGAAACACCCCGAAGCCGAGTTGCGGGATCGCAACGCCAGCGTGGAGATCAACCGTGGGAACCTTGCCAGTGAATGAGCTCATGACCCAATGTTGCCCGGATGGGGCGATGCGTAATCAAGCCTCGCTCCGATGATCACGTGGGAGCCACGGCATCGTGACCGCCGCGTGCCGCCGTCCGATCCCGTGCACCACGTGTCCAGGCGAGCGCCCGGATCCAGGCGAGCGCCCGGCGTCCCTACGTCTCCACCCGCCCCCGGGAGATCGCGATCTCGCCCGTGCGCGCCATCTCGATCAGCCCGAACGGCCGCACCAGCCGCTCAAACGCTTCGACCTTCTCCTGGTCTCCGGTCACCTCCGCGACCACTGAGCGCCTGTTCACGTCGACGATCTTGGCGCGGAAGATCTCGCATATCTGGATCACCTCGGCTCGGTTCGCGCCGTCGGCGGCGACCTTGAACAGCGCCAGCTCGCGCGCGAGCGTCTGACCGGGCTCGAGGTCACGGATCTTGAGCACGTTGATCAGCTTATGCAGCTGCTTTGTGACCTGGTCGATCGGATGTACGGCGCCGTCGAGCGTCAGCGTGATCCGGGAGACGCGCTCGTCGTCGGTCGGCCCGACCGCAAGCGTGTCGATGTTAAACCCGCGCCGGGCAAACAGGCCGGTGATCCGCGTCAGCACGCCGGGCTTGTTCTCGACGAGGATCGAGAGGATGTGCTTGCGACCGCTGCGGAGGTTCCCCGCCGCCTCGAGCTCATCGAGCGAAAGGACGTCCTTGGTCGCCGGCTCGCCCATCACGATCACCCCACCATCTCTCGCGCGGCCTTGCCGGCCGGGATCATCGGATAGGTGTTCTCCTCGCGCGTGACCCGAACGTCGACGAGCACGGGCCCCTCAGTCGCGAGCGCGGCCCGCATGTCCTTGACCAGGGTGTGCTTGTCACGCAGCCGCAGCCCGGTCGCCCCGTAGGCTTGCGCGAGCTTGACGAAGTCCGGCCACTGGCCCATGTCCACCTGGCTGTAGCGCTTGTCCCAGAACAGCTCCTGCCATTGGCGAACCATCCCGAGATAGCCGTTGTTCATGATGAACACCTTGATCGCGATCCCCTCCTGAGCGCAGGTCGCGAGCTCCTGCATGTTCATCTGCACCGACCCGTCGCCCGCGATGCAGACCACGCTCTGATCCGGGCATCCGACCTTGGCGCCCATCGCGGCGGGGAGCCCGAATCCCATCGTGCCGAGTCCGCCGGAATTGATCCACCGACGGGGCTGACGGAAGTGGAAGTACTGCGCCGCCCACATCTGATGCTGTCCCACGTCGCTCGTGACGATCGCGTCGCCGCCGGTCGCCTCGTACAGCGCTTGGATCATGTACTGAGGCTTGATCTCCGCGTCGGTGGAGTCCGCGTAGGAGAGCGGGTGGCGCTCCCTCCACACGCGGATCCGCGACCACCACTCCTCGAGCCGGCCGGGATCGGTTTCGAGCGCCCGGTACTCGGCCGTCAGGCGCGGCAGAATGTTCTTCGCGTCGCCGACGATCGGGATGTGGGCCGGCACGTTCTTGGAGATCTCCGCGGGGTCGATGTCGATGTGGATGAACTTCGCCCGCGGCGCGAACTCCGACAGCTTGCCGGTGATCCGGTCATCGAAGCGCGCGCCGATCGCCACGATCAGATCGGCCTCATCCATCGCGTAGTTCGCCGCTCGCGTCCCGTGCATCCCGAGCATCCCGAGCCACTGCTCGTGCGGGGCCGGGAAGCCGCCGAGGCCCATCACGGTGCAGGTGACGGGAAACCCGTCGGCCAGTGCCAGCTCGGTCAGCTCCGCGGCCGCGTTGGCGTTGATGACCCCCCCACCGGCGTAGATCACCGGCCGCCGCGCGTTGGCCAGCGCCTTGGCCGCGAGCCGGATCTGCTTCTGGTTACCATCGGTCGTCGGCTGGTAGCCGGGCAGGTGGACGTCGGTGACCGGCTCGTAGGGGATGTCCGCCCGGCTCAGATCCTGGGGGATGTCCACCACCACCGGGCCGGGCCGCCCGGTCCGGGCGATGTGGAATGCCTCGTGGATCGAGCGGGGCAGCTCGAGCGGGTGCTGGATCATCACGCTGTGCTTGACGATCGGCATCGTGATCGCGATCGTGTCAGCCTCCTGGAAGCCGTCGGTGCCCAGCAGGTCGGTGCGCACCTGGCCGGTCAGGAAGACGACCGGGACCGAGTCCATCATCGCGTCGCAGATCGGGGTCACCAGGTTGGTCGCTCCCGGTCCGCTCGTCCCGATCGAGACGCCGACCTTGCCGGTCGCCTTCGCGTAGCCCTCGGCGGCGTGGCCGCCGCCGGCCTCGTGGCGGACGAGGATGTGGCGGATGCCGGCGTCGTAGAAGGCATCGTAGGTGGGAAGGTTGGCGCCGCCGGGCAGCCCGAATACGACATCCACACCCTCGGCCTTCAGGCATTCCATTAGGGCGTCGACTGCACGCATGGCGATCGCCTCCTTCCGCGACTCGGCTTGGGCGCGCACGGCCGCAGCGCACGCGCGGTGAACCATTGAGTCTAGCGCGGGCCTGGGCGTCTGGAGCCTTCACCGAAGGCCGACGGCTTCGCGACCCGGCGCTGATCAGCTTGAGCAATCGAACCTAGTCGGAAAGGCGCTAGCGCGTCACCGACGCCGCCCGCCGGCGCACCGACGCCTCGGACGCGATCGCCACCTCGGGAAACTCCAGCTCGGTGCCGCAGCGGACGCACAGCGCGTCGTGCAACTTGACGATCTTGCCGCAGCCGGGGCACTCCCGGCGCAGCTCGACGTTCTCATAGCGGTAGCAGACCGCCGTCAGCAGCCCCACGAACGGGACCAGTCCCGCAATCGCGAACCAGAGAAAGAACGAGCTCCCCTTCATCCGCCCCACGATCCCCCCCGCCAGCCCGAAGAAGAGCAGGATCACGAGCAGACCCAGACCGTACATCGGTCAGCCTCTCACCGGCGGAACGTCCTCACCGCCCAGAGCACCGCGACCGCGGCGGCGAGCGCCAGCGCGACCCAGAAGATCGTCATCACCAGCCCGATGACGACGTGGATCGCCAGCGCGGCGGCGGCGACCAGGACCAAGCCGGCGACGACACGGCGCGCCACCGGCGGGCGTGAGCGTCGAGCTTCGAGCCTCCGGCCCGCAGTGGCTTGAGGCTTAGTTGCCATGCCGATAGCGTAGCGCGACCGCGCGGCGGGCCGGTCCGTCAAGCGGCGTGGCGGGCCAGGTCCCTGCGCTGCGCGGCCGGCGGGGCTGTCGGACCCCAACCGACCGCGAGCGTCAGTCGTAAACGCGCTTGAGGTGCTCGAAGCGACACTCGGAGTCGACGGCGCGGCCGTCGAAGCGAAGCCGCGCCAGGCGGTAGCGCCGCAGCGGTGCACTGCCTGACTCGGGATCGGAGTCGTTGATCCGGCGGTCGGGCACAAGCAGTACGCGGGAGGATGAAGCTGGATTGGTCATGACGAGCATGATCCTGCCAACAGCTAAAGAAAGCATTGGCCGAAGGTACAAACTTGCTCAGCGAGCGGTGCTCCCGGCGGCCTGCCGGCTGTCGGCCTCCGGCGCCACCGAGCTCGAGCGGGAGGCGAGCGCCGCGGCGTCCAGTGCCTGGCGTGCCGCTCCGCTCAAGCGTCGGCGCAACCTCCAGCCGGCGCCGGAGAACGCGAGGTTCGCCACGGTGGCGAAGCCCGCCTCATCGGATCGCAGCGCCAAAAGCAGGTGGGCGATCCGATCGCCGCCGGGCAGGTCGCGATCGGTCACCTTCACGCAGTAGCAGTGCACCCGGCGGCCGCCTGGCCGCACGAGCAGAGCACCGGCCTCACCGAGCAGCCAGACCCCCAGCTCGCCACGCTCGCGGACCAGCCCTGTCTGGGTCAGCAGCTCCCGCGCGGCATGGTCGACGAGGTCGCCGAGCAACCCGAGCGCCCGGCGCTCGGCCTGCGGGCCGGCGCCGGAAGGGTCTCGCGCTACGCTCGCGCGACGGGGAGCTCGCACTCCGGGAGCTCGCACCACGTTCGCGCCCCGGGCGGCGTAGAGCTCGGGAATGATCCACGCATGGGCGAGGAGGATCAGCGCCACTGGCAAGGTCACTGGGTTGAGCGCGGCCAGCACAGCAGCCACACCGACAAAGGGCGCCGTGTGGGCGACTGTCGTCAGGGTCCACAGCCGCTCCCGGCGGGCCAACGAGCGCTCGTCCGCCAGCGGGCGCCAGTGGACGTTCGCCAACTCGGGGAGTGCGTCGGCGCTCACCACGCCGGAAGACGCTACCATCGGCTGTGCAGAGCGGCTCGGCTACCGAGCAATCTGGACCGGGGTGCCGAGTGGCAGCAGTGCCGCCAGCCTGCGAATGACGTCGTTGCGTACACGGATGCAGCCGTGGCTCACATCAGAACCGATCGCCCATGGCTGATTGGTCCCGTGTATGCCGATTTGACCGTCGCCGCCGGCAAACTCGTGAAGCACCGAGGAGTGAGCGGAAAGCCCGAAAGCGTACGGTCCATACGGGCCCCCTGGGTCGTCCTGCTTGAGGAGCTCGGTCACGTAGTACAAGCCCGAAGGCGTCGGCGTCACGGCATGCTGCCCGACGCCGATCGGGACGTCTGCGACGACGCGCTGGTAATGCCTTAGTGTCATCAGGTGGCGTTGCAGGTGTATCTCGAGCCGATACGGATCGAGCACTTGTTGCACGTCGGCCGTCGATATCCATCCGGTGCTCAGATTCGGCCGTGTGGGCAGGAGTACGCGCAGCCGACCGACGCTCGTGCCCTGAACGAGGAACACCAGTCGCGCGCCGTCCGAGTTCGGATTGGTCAGGGACGTCTGCGGGCGTGCAGCTGAGCGCGTCGGGTAGATCGGCACGATACGCCCGCGCGCCACCGCCACGAGGCTCGTTCCCGGCGACGCGGTTCCAGCCGGGAAGAACCTGACAGCGTCACCGGAGTTCTTCGCCGAACGGGCCGTCGGTTCCCCGGCTCGAATGGACACCGCAGGATGGCCGGTCTGTAGCGGCTGATGTGAGCCGCCCCTCACGAGCAGCAGCCCTTCCCACAACAGCACGCCCAGCGTCGCACCCAGAGCAATCCCCACTGCCGTCCGACCCAGTCGCTGCAGCTGCCTCGGCAGAGCGCGCGCGAGAAACCGCGGTGGGGCTGCGGGCACGTCCTGGGGGCCGGGCACCGCTCGTAGCCCTGGGGCTGCGGGCACGTCCTGGGGGCCGGGCGGCACCGCTCGTAGCCCTGGGGCTGCGGGCACGTCCTGGGGGCCGGGCGGCACCGCTCGCAGCTCTGGGGCTGCGGGCACGTCCTGGGGGCCGGGCGGCACCGCTCGCAGCTGGCCCTCGGTGGGGGCGGGAAGGGCAATTCGACCGTCCGCGCCCCTGAGGTAGAACTCCGTCTCCGGCCGCCGCACCTCGAAGCTGGCGGAGAAGCTGCCCCTCCAGCGCCAGGCACCCGGCGTGGTCGGCAGACCGGGGCCCCGGTAGACCGCCGTCAGCTCCTGCCGTACGCCCGCCGTCTCGGCAAACAGCCGCAGACCGATGCTGCTCTGTGGGTCGCTCGCGGGCCACGAGGCCTGAATGCGCAGCAGCACATGCCGCTCAGTGATCGCGATCCACTCGAAGCGCTCTACACCCACGCGCGTCTCTGCTTCGGCATCAACCAACGTGATGTCAGTCCTTTCCATCGTACGATCGAACCGCCTGCGCCGACTGACTAGCCGACGCAGGCGGCTCGTGCTACCCGCTAGCTCGTAAACCTGCCTTGCTAACCGGTAAACGTGGCCTGATGGTTTACCGCCTGCGCCGCAGGGGCAACGGGGGCAAAGACCGGCTCGCTAACAGGGGCAAAGACCGGCTCGCTGACTCCTTCACCAGGACCGAAGATCCCAGGCGGACCCTGCGGACCACCCGGACCCTGCGGACCAGCCGGACCCTGCGGACCAGCCGGACCCTGCGGACCACCCGGACCCTGCGGCCCAGCCGGACCCTGCGGACCACCCGGACCCTGCGGAC
>JBPCRJ010000183.1:0-11265 GCA_050996975.1 Solirubrobacteraceae bacterium
TGCGATTGATCACCCGCCGCGCCTACGGGTTTCGCACCCCCGAAGCGCTCATCGCCCTCGCCATGCTCAGCCTCGGCGGCCTCTGCCCACTGCTACCCATCTGACCCCCGGAAACAGCAGAAGGTTCTGTTTAAGTCGCGTCCCCGATGCTCGCGGACGGGCGCGATCGATTCTCGTCCGTCGCTCGGGCCCGGTTGCCGGCGTCATTCCTCGCCTGAGCCCCGATGGCCGGCGCGGTTCCTCGCCCGGGTCCCAGTTGCGGCGCCGTTCGTCGACCGGAACCCATAGGATGCGCGCCGCGTGATGCGCGGAGAGCCCGGTGCGTAAGAACCCCCTGTTTCAGATGCTGGCGATCGGCGTGATCGCGATCGCGATCGGGATTCCGATCGCGTTGGTGATCCCGTGGTACCCGACCGCGGCCTCCAAGCAGGCGCATAACTTCAAGACGATCTACGACGTCCTGCTGATCGTGTCGGTGCCGATCTTGGTGCTCGTCTACACGGTGATCGTGTTCTGCGTGTGGAAGTTCCGCATGCGTCCGGGCGAGGAGCAGAAGGACGGTCCCCCGATTCACGGCAACACGCGCCTCGAGGTCATCTGGACCGCACTGCCGGCGCTGATGCTCGTGTCGCTGGCCACGTTCGCCTACACGACGTTGCGCTCCAACGAGGCGAGCGCCAAGGACGAGATGACGATCAACGTCACCGAGCGCCAGTTCGCGTTCGAGTTCTCCTATCCTCAGCCCAACGGAAAGGCCGTCGCTTCGGCGCAGCTCTATCTGGCCAAGGGCCAGCCGATCGTGTTCAAGCTTCGATCGCTCGACGTGATTCACAGCTTCTTCGTCCCTGAGTTCTCCGAGAAGCTCGACGCCGTGCCCGGGATCACGACCACGCTGCGCGTCACCCCCACGAGGACCGGATCGTTTCCCGTCGAATGCACCGAGCTGTGCGGAGCGGGCCATTCGCTGATGCGCACGACCGTGCACGTGCTGACCCGCTCGGCGTTCGCCACCTGGCTGCGCTCGCAGTCCTCCAGCGCGCCGCCGCCGATCGGCTCGCCGCCGCCGCTGGCCGCGCAGCCCGGCGTCCCGGGCGCCGGCGCAGCGGGTGCCGGGAGCTCATCCGGCGGCGGGTCGTCCGGCAAGGGCGCTTCGACCGGCGCCTCCTCGACGGGAACCTCCTCGACCGGCGCGTCGGGAACGAGCGCGGCCACGAGCGCGGCCGCGGGCAAGGCGGTGTTCATCGGCTCGGCGGGCTGCGGCCAGTGCCATACGCTCGCGGCCGCCGGCACCACCGCCAGCGTCGGGCCGGACCTCGGAACCTCGGTGACGTCCGATGCGAAGAAGCGCGGCCTGCCGCTGAAGGCGTTTATCCTCGAGTCGATCACGAAGCCGAACGCGTTTCTCGCGCCGGGCTTCGCCGCGAACATCATGCCCCAGACCTTCTCTCAGACCGTGACTTCCGCCCAGAGCCAGGCGCTCGTCAGCTTGATCGCGGGCGTGACAAAGTGAGCCCCGTGAAGGAGATCCGCTGATGCTGATGGCAATCCCGGCCAAGCTCCGCGCACCCGGCTGGTACCGAGCGGCGCTGTTCGACGTTCTCGGGCTCGGCTTCGCCTTCGGCCTCGATGTGCTGATCCGGTGGCTGATGCACTACCACCCGGTGATCGACGGTGAGGCGATCACGACCATCGCCCTGATCGCCGTTCCGCTGTTCTTCCTCGCCGGGCTCGGCGCCACCGACTACTGGTTCTACTGGGCGGCCGGCAAGGCGACGCGGGCCGAGGAGCACTCCGCCCACGGCGCGCGCAGCTGGCGCGATTACTTCCGCATCAACACCGACCACAAGGTGATCGGGATCCAGTACACCGTGACCTCGTTCTTCTTCCTGCTCATCGGGGGGCTGCTGGCGATGCTGATGCGGGCGGAGCTGGCCCAGCCGGGGGCGCAGTTCGTCACCCCGGAGCAGTTCAACGGCCTGTTCTCCGTCCACGCGTCGCTGCTCATCTTCCTGTTCGTGATCCCCGTGTTCGCCGGCCTGGCGAATTTCGTGCTGCCGCTGATGATCGGGGCGCCGGACATGGCCTTCCCGCGGTTGAACGCGCTGTCCTACTGGCTGCTTCCGCTGGCCGGGCTGATGATGTTGATGAGCTTCCTGGCGCCCGGGGGGTCGTTCGCCTCAGGCTGGACCGCCTACGCGCCGCTGTCGACGACGATGCCTCTCGGACAGCTGTTCTTCACGATCGCGGTGCAGCTCGCCGGGGCATCCTCGATCGCCACCGCGCTCAACTTCCTGGTCACGATCATCACGATGCGTGCGCCCGGAATGAGCTTCTTCCGGATGCCGCTGCTCGTGTGGGCGAACTTCTCCACCTCGCTGCTGGTGGTGATCGCGACGCCGTTCATCGCCGCTTCCCAGTTCCTCGTGCTGCTCGACCGGGCGCTCGGCTTCCACTTCTTCGACGCGTTCGTCGGCGCTGGGCGCAACGGCAACGTGATCATGTACCAGCACATCTTCTGGTTCTACTCCCATCCGGCGGTGTACATCATGATGCTGCCGGGGTTCGGGATCATCTCCGAGATCATCGCCGTCAAAGCCCGTAAACCGATCTTCGGCTACCGGATGATGGCGTTCTCGCTGCTGGCGATCGTCGTGCTGGGCTTCACCGTCTGGGCGCACCACATGTTCGTGTCCGGGAGGCAACCGTGGATCCGGATCCCGACGATGATCACCACCGCGATCATCGCGGTGCCCACCGGAATCAAGATCTTCTCCTGGCTGGCGACGCTATGGCGAGGGGTGCTCCACCTCGACACGCCGATGCTGTTCGCGCTCGGCTTCCTGACGATGTTCACGCTCGGGGGGATCAGCGGCGTGATGCTCGCAGTGATTCCGTTCGACATCCACGTCAGCCAGACGTACTTCATCGTCGCCCACATTCACTACGTGCTATTCGGGGGCTCGCTGTTCACGATCTTCGCCGGCGTGTACTACTGGTTCCCGAAGATGACCGGGCGGATGTTCGACGACCGCCTCGGCAAGCTGCACTTCTGGCTGACGTTCATCTTCTTCAACCTGACGTTCGGCCCGATGCACCTGATCGGGATCCAGGGCATGCCCCGGCGCGTCGCCGACTACGCCCAGAAGTTCGCGACCTGGAACATGATCATCACGGTGTCGAGCTTCGTCCTGGGTCTCAGCACGTTGGTCTTCCTCTACAACATGGTCGCCAGCTGGCGCGGCGGACCGAGGGCCGCGGGGAACCCGTGGCGGGCGCTGACGCTCGAGTGGCAGGTCGCCTCTCCCCCGCCGATCTTCAACTTCGACTCGGTGCCCACCGTCGTCGGAGGTCCGTACGAGTACGGCGTCCCGGGCGCCGTCCACGGCATCTTCAAGCCACCGGTGAAGGCGGCCCAGAGCGTCGCCGCCGGAACGTTCTCGACGCCCCCCAGCCAGCAGGACCTCGAATGAACACGATCCTCGTCGTCGCCAACGAAACGCTCGGCGGCCGCGCGCTGATCGAGGCGGTGCGAGCGCGGGTGGCCCGGGGCGACACGCGTTTGGTGCTGTGCGTTCCGCAGACCAAGCCCAAGGCCGGGCTGGTGATCTACTCCGACGCAGTGTTCGAGGCCGCGCAGGCGAGAGTCGACCTGGCGCTCGGGTTCGTCCGCGCCGAGGGCATCGAGGCGATCGGCGAGGTGGGAGACTCCGACCCCTTCACGGCCACGATCGATGCCGTCCATGAGCACCACCCGAGCGAGATCATCATCTCGACGTTCCCGGAGACGCGTTCGGGGTGGCTGCGCCGAGACCTGATCGAGCGCGTCCGCGAGGCCTCCGGGCTCGAGGTCGAGCACGTCGTCGCCGACATCGACACCGAGGGACTCCCCTTCCGCGTCACGCTCGCGGTCGCCAACCGCACCGCCAGCGGGGACGAGCTGCTGGAGGCGCTGCAGGCGAAGGCCGGCGGCGTCCGTGGCCAGACGGCCGGCCGCCTGTTCGTCGTCGTCGTGCCGCAGGAGGGCGGCGACGGGATCGCGGTGCGCCGCGCGCGCACGCGCCTGAAGCTCGTGCTCGACCGGCTCCGGGGTGCCGGACTGTTCGCGGCCGGGATGATCGGCGATCCCGATCCCTACACCGCGATCACGAACGCGCTGCAGTACTTCCGGGTTGACGACATCGTGATCTCCACGTTCGCCGAGACGAAGTCGGGCTGGCTGCGGGGAGACTTGATCGAGCGCGTGCGCCACGCCACCGGCAAACCAGTCGAGCACGTCGTGCACCACGACGTCGAGCGGGCCACCCGCTAGAAGGAGCCTGATGGAAGCAGCTTCGATCGCGCACGCCGAGCACCACGGGCCACCTCCCGCCCACCGTTCCTCCCGGGTGGAGGCGCCGACGCTCGGAATGCTCCTGTTCATCATCTCCGAGGTGATGATCTTCGGCGCCTTCTTCACCGCCTACTTCTTCATCAGGATCGTGACCCACGATCCGTGGCCGGCGCGGGGCAACGTGATCCCCGAGGCGGTGGCCGGGGTGAACACCGCGATCCTGCTGTCCTCCTCGCTGACGATTCACTGGGCCCTGAGCTCGGTCAAGAGCGGCAACCGGTTCGGCCTCAAGGCGGGGATGCTGTCGACCTTCCTGCTCGGGCTCACGTTCCTGTTCGTGCAGATCAACGAGTACGTGCACCTGGGCTTCGCCCCGCACGACTCCGCCCAGGCGACGGTCTTCTACTCGCTGACGGGCCTGCACGGCGCGCACGTGTTCATCGGGCTGTGCCTGCTGCTGATGGTCAACATCCGCGCCTTCCGCGGCCACTACTCGGCCGAGCAGCACCGCGGCATGGAGGTGCCCGGGATCTACTGGCACTTCGTCGACGTGATGTGGATCGTCGTCTACACCGCCGTGTACATCCTCTGATCGCGCTGGTCGTGATCCTGGTGGTGCGGGCAATGCAGGCCATGCGACACGCATCATCATCATTGAAGGCGTGAGCTTCACCTTTCTGCCCGCGGTCGTCCCCAATCCCGCCGGAACGATCGCGCTGCCGTTGTTCGCGCTGCTGTGCTGGTTCCCGTATCACGCCCGCTCACGCACGCTCGCGCGCGAGCAGCGGCCCGTCTCGGGCCGGCGCACGGCGTGCTTCGCCTCGGGTCTGATCGCGCTTGCGCTCGCGCTCAGCCCGCCCGTCGACAGGCTGGCCGACCAGCTGCTGATTGCGCACATGGCCGAGCACTTGTTGATCGGCGACATCGCCGCGCTGCTGCTGGTGCTCGGCTTGACGGGACCGCTGCTCGCGCCGCTGCTGCGCGAGCGCGTGATCGACCGTCTCCGGGTCCTGACCCATCCGCTCGTCGCGATCGTGGCCTGGGGGGTGAACTTCTATGCCTGGCACACGCCCGTCCTCTATCAAGCCGCATTGCGCCACGACCTGCTGCACGCGCTCGAGCACGCGACCTTCTTGACGTTTGGCATTGCGGTCTGGATGTCGCTCCTCGGCCCCCTGCCCAAGCCGCGCTGGTACGGCAACGGCGCGCGATTGGTCTACATCATCGCCGTTCGCCTGGTCGGGACGGTGCTCGCCAACGCGCTCGTCTTCGGTGGCCTCTTCTACCCCTACTATCGCGCCGGCGACGCAGCGTGGCACATCAGCCCGCTCGCCGATCAGGTTGCCGCCGGTGGGCTGATGATGGTCGAGGAGAGCCTGTTGACGATCGGCCTGTTCTGCTGGCTGTTCCTGAAGGTGGCGCGCGAGGGCGAGGAGCGCCAGCACCTGCTCGACTACGCCAGCGCCCACGGGATTGCGCTGGCGGAACAGCGCGCCGCGCGCGCCGTCGCCGCCGGCCGCGGCGATGAGCTGTGGGAGCGGCTGAAGCGGCGCCCGGGCAGTGGCGACGGGTCGACCGAAGCGGGCGCGGATGCCGAGCGGGGGGCGCACGCCGGCGCCGAAGTCGAAGTCGGCGCGGATGCCGATCGGGGGGCGCACGCCGGCGCCGAAGTCGGCGCGAGAACTACTGCCCCGTCAGGCGCAGGGACTACTTGACCGTCAGCGTGCCGAGCATCCCGGCCGCACGATGGCCGTCGACCGAGCAGTAGAACGTGTACTTGCCCGGCTTCAGCGTCGCCGTCACCTTCGAGACGCCACCGCCCGTCACGACCGCCCCGAGCTGATTCTGCCCGCCCCCGGTGATCGCGATGTCGTGGGGCACGGAGGACATGTTCTTCATCTGCAGCGTGACTGCCCCCGACTTGGCGCTGGCGCTCGAGGCGAGGTACTTGAGCTGGCCGGTGGGATCGGCGTCGATCTCGAGCGTCCCGTTCTTCTCCACGGCCGGCTTCTGCGCCACGCTCGCCACCGCCGTGGCGAGCGCCCCGGTGTCCTGACCGGGCCGGGCCGCCACGAGCGAGACGTAGCTGGCGACGTCCTGGGCCTTCGCTCCCCGGACCAGGCCCGCCGGCATCACGCCCTGCTGGCTGGGAAACTGGATCCAGTAGTCGACCAGGCCCCGGAAGTCGTTGCTGTGCAGCCCATCGGCGCGGTCCTGCCGGAAGGCCTGGTCGAGGCTCGGGCCCACCGCCCCCATCGTCCCAGCGTGGCTGAGCGTATGACACGACCCGCACTTGGCCACGAACAGCTGCTTGCCGCGGACGAGGTTCGCGGTCGGATGCTTCAGGCTGCACCCGCCCAGCGCCACGAGGACGCCGGCGCCGCACGCCAGCGCGGCCAGGCACCGGAAGCGGAGCGCGAAACGCCAGCGGTCACGGTCGACCGGCGAAGGCCGGCCGATCCTGCGCGAACGCGAGGTCGGATGCCTCGTCGAGGGACCTGGAAGGGGCTTCACCATACGCTGCCGGCGGCACTCTATCCCAGCGCACCCCACGGAGGCGCCGCCGCGACGGCCGGCCCGCCGGCCCACCCGCCGATCGCCGTCGCCGCGGCCGCTGGTAGCATCGCGACCGATGAGGATGCGCCAGAAGTACCGCATGCGGACTCCCTCGACCGGTCGCGAAGCGATCGTCGAAGCCGAGCCGGGCCGGGCCTACATGGATCGCGAGACGGGCGAGCCGCTGGAGGTGCTGGCCGAGCTCCTGCCGCTGGCCCCCACGCCGTCAGAGCTGCCGTGGGCCGTCGAGAACCTGCGCTTCTGCAACTGGTGCGACCAGCTCACGCAGAAGGATCTCAACGACTGCCCCTACTGCGCCCGGCGCATGCAGCCCCTGAGCACGTGAGGGGGCGCGTGCCCGATCGTTCCCGCGTCGGGGGCGCGTTCGCCGCCCTCACCGCTGGGCTCGTGCTCGCGACGAGCCTCAGCGGCTGCGGCGGCGGCTCGGCGGCGGCGAACACGTCGGGCGCGCCCCCGCTGACCGTCCCGACCGGCTCTGCGAGCCCCTCCTCCACGGTCGCCACCACGTCGGCCACTACTGCCACCTCCGCCGCCAGCACCGGAGGGGGCGGGTCGGGATCAGCGTCCTCGGCGGGATCAGGGTCCTCGTCGAGCGGTTCGGCCGGCTCTAGCTCGGGGTCCTCGGGCGGCTCCAGCGCGGGTAGCGCCGGCACCGGCGCCGGTAGCGGCTCGTCGACCGGCGGCTCCTCTCCTGGGGGCTCGCCGTCCGGCAACTCTGCGTCGGGCGGCTCTTCGCCCGGAGGAAGTACGAGCACGCCCCGGCCCTCGGGCTCAGGCAGCGGGGGAGCCGGACTCGCCGGCTCGGGCTCGACGTTCTGTCAGCAGAACCCAGGCGCCTGCTGAGCTACCCGAAGACGCCGGGCGCCTGCTGAGCTACCCGAAGACGCCCGCGAGCTTCAGCGTACGTAGCCCTTCGGCGCTACCGGCGTGGGGATCTCGGTCGCGGAATATTCGACCCGCGTGCCCGGGTAGTTGCACAGGTAGCGCGTGTTGGCCCCGATCGTGAGCTGGGCCTGCTCGGAGGCGGCGGGGCTCGAGCAGTTCGCCATCCGACTCTGACGGTAGGCGAACTTCTTGCTCGGGAGCTTGTAATCGAGCACCGGTGCCCAATGGGGCACCGAGAGGCCGATCGTCTCGCCACGCGTGACCTTCAGGGGCGTGGTGAGCGGGAACTGGACCACCATGCCGAGGAACGGCTGCAACGATACGAGCGGGCTCTGCGCGACCACCGTCCAGCTGCGATTCTTCCCGGGCTTCAGAACGACGACCGACGCCGAGGTGGTTCCACCGTAGCTCGCGTCCAGCTGGTGGATGTATTTTCGCTCCATGGATCGGTTGGACGAGAGGGTCGCCAGGCCGACGGTCCACGCGACGAGGATGCCGCTCTTACGCACCGTGGTCGGATAGGCGGCGCTGTCCCTGAGCGTCTCCAGCCCGGTCGCCTGGGTCAGGATGATCGTGCAATTGGCGGCCGCGATCCCCTTGGGACAGGCCGGTGTGGTGATCGGCGTGGAAGTCGCTCCCAGCTCGATCGTCGTCGCCGACGCGGGGGGCGGCGCGAGTGCGGCCAGCATGATTCCCGCTGCAGTCGCCAACGACAGGCATTTCAATCTCATCTTCACCATTGAACACGATTCGCCGGGCATAAGTTGCGCGCCGGCAAGTTCCGAGGCCTCCGCGTGGACACCGACGCCGCTCATCGCATTTGCTCGGCGGCCGCGGCGATCTCGGCGGAGTCGCCGGCGGCGGGCGTCCAGGGCAGCCGCAGCGGATCGTCCGCGTAGCGGGGGATCACGTGGATGTGAAAGTGGAACACCGTCTGCCAGGCCGCGGCGCCGCACGAGTTGAGCAGGTTCACTCCGTCGGCGCCGAGCCGCTCGGGCACTCTGCGCGCCAGCCGCTGCGCCGCGAGGATCGTCGCCACAAGGTCTTGATCCTCGATTTCGACCAGATCGCGCGCGTGGCGGCGTGGAATCACGAGCGCGTGCCCGCGGGTCGCAGGACTGATGTCCATGAACGCTACCGTGCGCGCGTCCTCGTCGATCACCTGCGCGGGCAGCTCGCCGGTGAGGATCTTGCAGAAGATGCAATCGGGGTCGCCCATGCCCGGAGGCTATCGGCCGGCCCCGTGGATCAGCACCCTCGCGAGCTCGATCGCCTGCTCGGGGGTGTGGATCTCCCCGGCGAAGCTCGCTTCCTCGAGCTCGGCCAGGACCCGCCCGATCCCCGGCCCGCGCGGGATGCCAAGCTCGCGCGCCAGCCGATCGCCGCGAACCGGCGGACGCGGTCGAGCCGAGCGCCAGGCGAATGCTTCACCGAGCATTTCCCCGGCGAGCTCCAGGTGCTTCGCGATCGCCTCGCCCGCACCCGACCCGAGCGTCGCCAGGCGGTCGGCGACGCTCAGCAGGGTGACGTCGACTCCCACCGGCTCGCAGGCGCGCAGGTAGCGGTAGATCGCCCGCCGAGACAGCGGCGTCTGGTGAACGAGGAAGCCGAGCCGAAGGTGATGGCGCGCGAGTGCGGCGACGTGCTCGCTCAATCGCTCACTCGCTCGCAGCCGCGCCAGGGCGATCCGAGCCATCTGCGCTCCGGCCTCGTCATGACCGATGAACGTGACCTTTCCCTCCGCGCTGACGCCGCGCGTCTGCGGCTTGGCGGCGTCGTGGAACAGCGCCCCGAAGCGCAGCGCCTGGCCGCGGGTGAGCTCGTTGGCCAGCGGTTGCGCCAGCAGCCCGCGGACCGCCTCGCCCTGGACGCCGAGCACGGCGTGCGGATCGCGCTCCAGCTCGATCGTCTGCGCGAGCACCGCCATCGTGTGCTCGTGGACGTCGAGATGGTGATAGCGGCTCTGCTCTATCCCGCGCAGACCGTCCAGCTCGGGGAGCACCTGCTTGGTCACCCCCAGCGTGTCCATCAGCTCGAGACCGGCGACCGCCTGGTGAGCACTGACGATCCGGCTCAGCTCGGCGAACACTCGCTCCGGAGCCACCCCACCGAGCCGCGGAGCGTTACGCGCCGCGGCCACCGCGGTCTCGGCTTCGACATGAAATCCCAGCTCGCACGCCAGCCGCGCGAGCCTGATCGTCCGCAGCGGGTCATCCGCGAATGCGGCTCTGGAGGCCATTCGCAGGCGCCCGCCGCGCAGATCCGTCAGCCCGCCCAACGGGTCGATCAGCTCGCCGCCGCGCAGCGGCTGCGCGATCGCGTTGATCGTCAGGTCGCGCCGCGCCAGATCCAGCTCGATCGTATCGGCGCTCAGCGGGACCAGGTCGACCTGCCAGGCGCGCGTGCGCGCGAGTACCCGCCAAGCGCCAAAGCCCTCTGAGAGCAGGAACGCGTATCCGTCCGCGTCGCGGGCAAGGGCGCGGGCGGCCGGCTCGGGATCTCCGGTCAGCGCGACGTCGTAATCGGTGCTCGCCCGGCCCAGCAGCCGGTCACGCAGCGCCCCGCCGACGAGCCAGGCTTCTCCGTCTACGCCGACGCCGACGCCGGCGCCGACGAGCAGGGCGATCGGATCCTGGGCGCTCATGCCGGCACCGGCACTCCGTCTCGGTGGTGGACCCGAGGCACCCGAGACGAGATCCCGCACACGATCTCGTAGTTGATCGTGCCGGTCCGCCGGGCGAGGTCCTCGGCGGTCTGATGCTCGGCGCCGTCGCGTCCGATCAGCGTGGCTGGATCGCCGGGCCGGGCGTGTGCCACGGGGCCCAGATCAACGGTGATGTTGTCCATGCTGACCGTGCCGACGAGCGGATGGCGCCGACCGCCGATCAGCACGTCGCAGTTGTTGCTGAGCGCGCGGCGTACGCCATCGCCGTACCCGATCGGGAGCGTCGCGATCCAAGTGTCGCGCTCGGCGATGAACCGGCGGCCGTAGCCGACGCTGTCGCCAGCCCGGGCGAGCTTGACCGCGGCGACGTAGGTGCTCAGCTCGAGCGCCGGCTCCAGCCCCCGCATCGCCGGGCTCTCGTGCATCGGATCGCACCCGTAGATCGCGATCCCGCAGCGCACAAGGTCGAAATGGCTCTCCGGCTGCGAGATCGTGGCCGCACTGTTGGCGGCGTGGACGACAATTCCCGCCTGGCGGCGCCGGATCTCCGCGGTGAATCGCTCAAAGCGCGCGATCTGGCGGGCGAGGAACTCGGGGTCGTCGTCGGCGGTGGCGAAATGGGTCATCGCCCCCGCCAGCCGTAACGGCGCGGAGAAGTCGAGCACGCGCTGGGCGACTCGCAACGCGACCGCGCGATCACGGGTGCCCAGGCGCCCCATGCCGGTGTCGAGCTTGACGTGTACCGCCACCGCAGCGGCGGCGGCCGCGGCGGAACCGGCGCGGCGCGCGGGCGGCCCCGCGGCGCGGG
>JBPCRJ010000020.1:0-11437 GCA_050996975.1 Solirubrobacteraceae bacterium
CGCTCGCTGGCCGCCGCGACGAGCTCCGCGATCGAGGCGCGCAGCTCGTGGGCCAGCGTCTCGATGTCCGCCAGCGCGTCGTAGTCGGCGACCAGGCCGAAGTCGAGCTGACCGTTGTAGCTGATGATCGCGATCCCCAGCGCGGTGTTGCGGGCCAGCGGAACCATCGGGTAGAGCGCCTCGAGCTCGCGCCCGAGTACGTACAGCGGGAGCTGCGGGCCGGGCACGTTTGTGACCACCAGGTTAAAGAGCCGCTGGTGGGCCTGGAGCCGCGCGGCCTGGGCCAGGATCGTCGGCGGGGCAAACCCGGACAGCTCGGTGAGGACCTGGGCCCCCACGGCCTGCCCCGACTCCTTGACGCCCTCCATCGACCGGCGGATCTCTCGCAGCCGCGCTACGGGATCGCTGACGCCTACCGGCAGCGGTGCCCACATCGCGCTCACGCGGTTGCCGAGCTCGGTCGCCTGCGTATTGGTTCGCACCGACACCGGCACCATCGCCCTGAGCTCGACGTCCTCGGTCTCCTCCCCGTGCCGGCGCATGTAGCGTCCGAGCCCCCCGGCGACCACGCTCAGCACCACGTCGTTGACGGTCCCGCCGAGCGAGTTCTTGACCGCCTTGAACTCCGCGAGGTCTGCTCGGACCCAGGTGAACCGGCGGTGGGGCCCGATCTTCACGTTGAACGGACTCTCGGGCGCCGCATCCAAACCCAACCACGCCATCGCCCCGAGCCCGGCGAGCGCGCCGCCGATTCGCTGGGCAACCCGGAGCGGGCGGTGGATCGCGGCCTGCAATCCTTCCACGATCTCCTGGGGCACGGTGGCGCGCTCGAGCAGGGCGTCGGCCAGCAGTTGCGCGCCAGTTGGAAGCGGGGCCGGGATCCAGGGACGCTCGGGCGGCGCGATGGGCATCGGAGCGCGAGCGGTGTCGAACAGCACGGTGGCGATGTCGACCCCCGAGATGCCGTCCACCAGCGCATGGTGGGTCTTGATCAGCAACGAGAAGCGACCATCAGCCAGCCCCTCGACGAGCCACAGCTCCCACAGCGGCCTGGTGCGGTCGAGCGCCTGGGAGAACACCCTCCCCGCCAGACGGCGCAGCTCGTGATCGCCGCCGGGACTGGGCAGCGCGGTGTGGCGGACGTGGTAGGTGACGTTGAAGTGGGGATCGTCGGCCCACACCGGTCGGCCTTGCTGCAACGGCACGAAGGCGAGTCGCTGCCGGTAGCGGGGAACCAGGTGCAGCCGGGAGGAGATCTCCTCCACGAGCTGGTCGTAGGCGGGGGCCGGGCCCTCGAGCACCGCGCACGCGGCGACGTGCATGTGTGCGGCGCTGCCCTCTAGATGCAGAAAGGAGCTGTCGAGGCCGCTCAGCCGGTCGCGATTCATCGCGACGGATTCTTGCAAGCTTTGCCACGCGCGGAGGGAGAACGGGTGCGTCGGCGATCTCTGTCATCCTATTGGCAGTCGTATTCGACCGCCGAGTCGTTCCCGCCCGGTGCGGGACGAGCGGGGGACCCACATTCCGGGACCGCGGTGGTCCATCCCGGACGGGGCGAATTGGCTGCCCGGCGTGACCGGCCGCAGCCATAGCGACGATCGCCGGCGCGCCCGCCGATCGCCGCGAGCCCGACAGCTAACCCCGTAGGCACCCGGTCGAAGCCCAACAGGAGGTCCAGCAGATGAGCCACAGGCAATGCCTGCGAAGCGCGCGCCCAGTCGGTGCGCTGATGCTCGCCATCCCCGTTTCGGCGGTCGCAGTCCCCGATCCGGTCCAAGCCCGGGGCCGGATCCAGTCCGCCCCGGTGCAGCACCGCTTGCTCGAGCGGGCGACCGCGCAGTCAAGGCCATCGCGGCCACTCGCGTCGCTGGCGCCGCTCGCACCGCTGAGGGCGTCGCTGACCTCGCCGTCGCCACTCGCGCCGCTGACGCGGCGAGCTCGCGTCACGCGAAATCGGGCCCACCCACACTCGCAAGCGCACTCGGGAGGCGCGGGCATACCGCTGGCGCGGCGAGCGCAGCTCGCCCGTGATCGAGCGAACGCGAGCTCCGGGGGAGCCGCCGTACGCCAGACGGTCTACACGGAGAGCATCGCGTCGTGGTACGACGACACTGGTTCGACGGCCTGCGGGTTTCACGCCCGGCTCGGCGTCGCCAACCGGGTCCTGCCGTGCGGGACGCGGGTCGCGTTTCGCTACGGCGCTCGCACGGTCACGGCGGTGGTCGACGATCGCGGCCCGTACGTCGGTGGTCGAGTCTGGGACCTCAACCAGAATACGGCGGCCGCGCTTGGCTTCAGCGGCGTGGACACCGTTCGAGCCTCACGCTGAACCCCGCGGCGCCGGCGGTTCCTGAGCGGCAAAACGAGCTCCAGAAACCGCGGGTGGCCGCCGTCTGCCAGATCTGGAACCCTCTGGCCGGATGCCAAATCGGTGCGTGGCCCACCTCGATATGGACGCGTTCTACGTGTCCGTGGAGCTGCGGCGGCGACCGCAGCTCCGCGGGCTGCCCGTGGTGGTAGCGGGCAGCGGGCCACGAGCGGTGGTCACGACCGCCTCCTACGAGGCCCGCCGGTTTGGCGTCGGCTCGGCGATACCGGCTGCGAGGGCGCGCCGGCTGTGCCCCGATGCCGTGTTTCTACCGCCTGACTTCGCCTACTACCGCGCGGCGTCGGGCGAGGTGATGGCGATCGTGCGCGGGCACCTCGACGGGGTAGCGCTCGAGACGATCGGCCTCGACGAGGCCTACCTAGAGCTGACGGGGCTGCCGGCTCCCCACGCCGCGATGCGGCGGATCGTCACCGAGATCGACCGCGTCACCGGTCTGAGCTGCTCGGTCGGTATCGGGCCCAGCAAGCTGGTGGCCAAGGTCGCCTCCGACGCCGAGAAGCCCCGCGGGTTCCTCGTGCTCACGCGCGAGCAGGCGTGTGCCCGCTTCGCGCGGGCGCCGTGTGGGCTCGTGCCCGGAATCGGGCCGAAGACCGCTCAGCGGCTGCGCTCGCTCGGGATCGACACGGTCGGTGAGCTCGCCTGCGCCTCCGCCCAGGCGCTCGCGGCCCAGTTCGGCCCGCGCCTTGCCACCGAGCTCCAGCGTCGCGCGCGGTTCGAGGACCAGGCGCCGGTGAGCGAGGTGCGCAAAGTGGTCTCCGAGTCACGTGAAATGACTTTTGACCATGACATCGCCGAGCTCGATCAGCTCGAGCGGCTCCTCACCGGGCTTGTGGAGCGACTGTGCGAGACGCTCGAGCTCCAGCACCGTCGCGGGCGCACGATCGCGATCAAAGTTCGCCTCGATGACTTCTCGACCCACACTCGCGCACGCACGCTGACGCAGCCGGTGAGCTCACCCGATCGGGTCGGTCCCGTGGCGCTCGACCTGCTGCGGCGCTTCGCTCCTGCTCGCCCTGTTCGCCTGCTCGGCGTGCGCGTCGCGGGCCTCGGACCCGCTCAAGCCTCCCAGCAGGAACAGCTGAGGCTGCCGGCGATCGGCTGACCGAGCCGAGGCTCGGGTTCTTCGCGCAAGCGCAGGGCCGGCGGACCCGGTTCGGCCCGTGCGCACGGGCTTTCCGGATGCCGGGGACGTTTCCCCCCGCGGAGTTGTGATCAGGTGGTCGGGCGCGGGGAGGAGAGAAGCGAATCCAGGAAGCGCTCCACCGCGTCGAGCGGCTTTGCTCCCGTGAACTCAGCCACGACCTCGCCGTCGCGAAACGCCTTCACCGCCGGAATCCCGCGGATCCGGTAGGCGCGGACGAGACGTGGGTTTGCATCGGCGTCGACCTTGGCGAGCTCGAGCTCCCCGGCGCGCGCCTGGATTGCGCTCTCGATTACCGGTCCGAGCTGGAGGCACGGACCGCACCACTGGGCCCAGAAGTCGACGACCACGGGCAGGGTGTGCGAGCGGTCGATGACCGCCGATTGAAAGTCGCTCTCGGACACGTCCATGTCGTGATGGTAGCTGCGCAGCAGTCGCTAGCTTTACCTCGCCTGTCAGCTTCACATGTAATCGAGCGCGCCGGGGTCCGGCTGTCAGTCGAGGAGGCGGGGGAGGGCACGCCGATCGTGCTGCTGCACGGCCTGACGGCCACCCGGCGCTATGTGGTGATGGGCTCCAGGGCACTCGAGCGCGGCGGGCACCGCGTGATCGCCTATGACGCTCGCGGCCATGGCCGATCCTGGCCGGCGCCCGAAGGCGGCGTCTACTCCTATCCGGAGCTGGCACTCGATCTGGAGGCCGTGCTGGACGCGCTCGCGATTCCCCGCGCCGTGCTCGCGGGGGCTTCGATGGGCGCCCACACGGCGCTGAGGCTGGCGCTGCGTGCTCCCGATCGAGCCGCGGCCCTGGTGCTCGTAACCCCCGCGTACGATCCCGCCACTAACGAGGAGCCCGCACGACTGGCGCGCTGGGACGCGCTCTCGTACGGTCTTCGCAGCGGGGGGACCGAGGGGTTTCTGCAGGCCTACGAAGAGCGGCCGGTCCCGTCGGCGTGGCGAGCGACAGTTTCGAAGGGAATCCGCCAGCGGCTGTCGCTGCACGAGCATCCCGGAGCGGTCGCCGACGCGCTGCGTGGTGTCCCGCGCTCACAACCGTTCGGCGAGCTCCGCGAGCTCGCGGCGATCTCAGTCCCGGTGACGATCGTCGCGAGCGCCGACGCGGCCGATCCCGAGCATCCACTCGCCGTCGGGGAGGCCTATGCCGCGGCGATCCCCGGCGCACGCCTGCTGACCGACGAGCCCGGACGCTCGCCGCTCGCCTGGCAGGGAAACCAGCTCTCGAAGGTGATCGCGGAGGTCGCGGCGAGTGCCGAGCTCTGATCCGGAGAACTTCATCCAACCCTCGCGTGCTCCGGGCGGGCATCCGCCGGAGCCAGATAATGATTACCGCGGAAGTGGATCAGGATGCGCAGACGCTCTGGTCGATGCCTGTTGCCGTGCCCGAACCGGCGCCGCAGCACGACGCGACTGGTCAGCGTGCAGTTGGCCTGCAGGGGCACGAGGCTGAAAGCCACCTCGCGCCGCGGATCCCGACGCTCCCGCCGTCACCGCAGGCCACCTCGCGCGGCAACGCCGGTGGCGCCTCGATCGTGGCGTAGGTGGTGAGCACGTACGGCTTGCGCCGCGCCCGGCGCGGCTTGGTGTTCGCGCGGATCCGCGGCACCGGCCGCGGGGAGGGATAGGTGACGAACGTCTGGTCGTTCCCGAATGCGAACACCGAGGCCCCGTGTAGGCCGAGAAGCCGGTAGTGGAACGCGGCCCCCGCCTCGAGGCCCTGCACGGTGGTCGAGACGGTCATCGGTACGCCAGCCGGAACAGTTCCCTGGGATGTCTCCGAGCCGTAGGAGGTCGACAGGCCGTACTGGAACAACCAGCGCGTGCTGGCGCCGTTGGGATTGACGGCTCCGGTGAGCGTCGCGGTCGAAGATCCGAGCTCTGCCGCCGGTCCGGTGACCACATCGGGTGGCGGATGGCCGGCGGTCTTGGAGGTCCTGTCGGCTCCGAGCGAGATGCCGTAGCTCCCATCCGCTCAACTGCTCACTGCTCACGTGCTCACCTGGCTCCACCCGGCTCAGCTTCAACGCGCAGGCGCGGTGCTCGCAATCGTCAGCACTGCCGCGCTCGCCGCCGGCAGTCTCACGAGATACGTGCCGGCGACCGGACGGATCGGGGTGCTCAGCTCCGAGCCGGTCAGCGTGCCCGTGGCGGTCGGGGCGGCGAAGTGCTGACCGGCGAGCGTCAGCCCGCTGGTGGCATCGAGGCTCGGGGCCAGGAGCCGTTCGATGCTCGCCCCGGTCCCGGGAACCGGCGGGCGGATCAGAACCGGATGGGAGCGCTCGACGCTCTGGTTGATCAGCACGATGCGGATCGCGCCGTCGCGCCCGAGCGTGGCCCAAATCTTCACCTTGGCGGCGGGCGAATGCCCGACCCGCAGCAGCCTGGCCCCGGGGGGCGCGGCACGCGCGAACATCAGCAGACCGTAGTACGCGGGGTGCACGGATCCCCACCACCGTCCATTCGCATGACCGAAGCTGAACGGCGCATAGCGCGCTCCGGGAAAGGTGTGGATATTGACGCCCTCGACGCCGATACGCGCCATCTCGAACAGCGTGTTGAGCATCCACAGGGACGAGGCGAACGTGTCGCTGACGCCATGCGCGCCTCCACAGGCGACCGAATTCAGCTCGTCGACGCGGAACGTGCGACCGCGCCTGTGGGCGAGCCGGACGTAGGGCTGGATCCGATCGACGAGCCCGCTGGATGCCCTGGGCGCGAGCAGGTTTGACAGCGTGGGATATGCCCTCGATGTCGGCGCGGTGAAGCACCGGTTCAGCGGGTAGCGGTGGAAGGTCACCACGGCAGGGGACGGGGTCGAATTCAGCAGCTCGGCCAGCAGCCGCGTGCCCGGAATCGCGCCGGTCGCGGGGCCCGCCAGCGGCACCGCTCCGAGCACGGCGCCAATCCGCGCGAAGTCGGCGGTGAACGATTGGAAGTCATAGCCAGGCGGACGGGCGTATATCTTGTGCCCGAATCTCGTCTGACCGAACCCCGGTCGAGGGTGCCCAAGTCTCGGTCGATACCAGGGAAACTTTCCGTACAGCTCCGGCTCGTTTCCGATCTCGAACGCCTGCACGTTCGCGCGGCCCACACCCGCCAGCAGCGCGGACGCCTCCGTACGCGCGACCCCCGCGCGGCCGTCCTTCAGGTGGATGCCCAGGATCAGGCGAGCGTCGAGCGCTCGGGCGAGCGCCCGCGTGGTCTGCATCCAGCCGGAGGTCAGGATATAGCTCGCGCCGGGCTGACTGGAGGCGGGGGGGGTTTGCCACCCCGTCGAGTCGGTGCTGTCGCCACCGATCCGCAGCGAGGGCCTCTGTTCCGGCGCGAGGTTGCGGATCAGCTGCTCGAGCACCGGGTTGATCGCCCGCGGGTCGTGTCCGGTGTACGCCCGCACCGCGTCGAACTCAAACGACAGGCCGACGAACCCCGGTGCGATCGGCCGGCCGAACTCAGCGCGCGCGACGCTCGCTGGCACGGCGGCCCGCGGCGACCTCGCAGAAAGCAGAGCCCCTGTCGCCGGGGCGAGTCCGGCGGCTGCGCTCCCGGAGCGGCCCGGCCCCGGGCTCGCGGCTCCAAAGAGCTGCGCCGCGGCGAGGGCGCCAGCCGTGAGCACCGCGGCGATCAGAGTCACGCTGCGCAGTCGTGGCCGGGACGCGCTGCGTGCGGACGAGCCTGGCTCGAGCACAAGCTCTGGCTCGGGGTGCAGGGTCAAGCCTGGCTTCGGCTCGGGCTCGGGCTCTGACTCGGCGTGCAAGATCAAGCCTCGCCGGGTCCGGCGGCCGAGCACGATCTGTCTATTCCTGAACCGGCGAACAGGGAGCGCCGGTAGGTGGTCGATCCTCCGCGGGCCTTGATAGGTGTTCTGCCTCGTCGGTGAGAGCGGCCAGCGCGGCGATCAGGCCGTGGGCTCGGTGGCGCTGGGGGCGCGAGGAGCGGCGCGCCGGCGTCTGGCGCCCGGCTCGGAGGCACTGTGGCCGGGGCAGGCGGCTCCGGGATCGGCTCGTCTGCCACCCCGCGGACGGGACAGCCGGTCCGGGCTGCACCCGATGATGGGCTGCCGAGGCCTCGAAGTCCTTATTGCGGATCAGCACGAAGGCGAGCGCTGCGGCGATCAGGCTGAGGATCGCGCCGATCAGGAAGATCTCGTTTCAGGCCAGCGACGAAGCCCGCGCGCACGGCGTGGACCGCGGCGGAACGTGCGGCTGGCGGGGCGGCGGTTATCGCCGACCCCACTCCGGAGCCCTGCGCCGCACTCGCTGCGAGCGCGTGCGCCTGGGCATCGGTGATGCCGTTCGTGACTCCAAGCAGGCCGACGATCTTCATCCCCACGGTGTGCGAGAAGACTGCGCCTAGGCCCGCGATGCCGGTGGCGATCCCGATCTGGCGGAAGGTCGAGTTGATGCCCGACGTCATTCCGGCGCGGGCGGGCTCGACAACCCCGACCGCGGTGGAGGCGAGCGGAGGGTTGATCAAGCCGACGCCGGCGCCGCCCACGATGAATCCTGCCCGGAGGTGCTCCCACCCCGAGCTGACGTTCAGACCGCGCATCAGGAACAGGCTGGCGCCGACGAGCGCCAGGCCGGGGGTGATCAGCGCGTAGACCAGGGCGGCGACCGAACAGGTCGGCCAGCGCGCCGGTGGTCAGGAGCAGCGCCGCAAGCATCAGCGAGGACGGATCGGGCGCGACGTTCACGATCGTGACGTCGATCAGCAGCATGAACGTCCCCACGCACACCGCGATCAACGTCCACCACTTGCCATCCATCAGCTTCCACGCTCCTCGAAAAGCGGAACCCAGCTCGCGGCGCGCGTGCGCGCCGACTCGACCGACATAGTTTGGGCACCGGTCACGCTCTTGGTGCCCATCTTCGCCATCCAATCATGGCAGGCGAGAACTCGCGGCCGCTGCTAAAAGCGCATCGTGCCCCAGCGTGGTGGTGCTGGTGCCTCGGCGGGCGGCGATCGAGCGGCTGCCCCTCAGCGGGCTTTCGCCGAGCGGCTCATCTCGGACCGTTCGAGATGAGCCCTTGGGAGTCGTTCATCTCGATCGCCGCTCGGCGCAGGGCTAATACGGCTCGATCTCGCGATCCCGCGGGACTTCGCGTCGACCCACGGTTGCCACGCCTCGTTGGCGATCACGCCACATCGTCATCCAGAACAAGGAGATCACCAGCCCGGCGATGCCGACGATCAGGAGGATCAGGCCAACCGTGTGCAGATCGAAGCCGTGGGTGGTAACGCTGATGGCAAAGCGCAAGATCGCTCCCACCGCGATCAGGAAAATTGAAGTACCGAGTCCCATCTAGAACCTCCGTTTGGTTTGCGAGGACGCGCACCGAGCCCGCAAGCTCCCGCTCACGATGCTGCGGTCGCTCATGCACGCTGTATCGGCACCGCCGCGCCTGCACTCAAGTCGCTTATGTCGGGCTCGCGGCTCGGCCGGGGGCAAAGGATGATCCATACCCAGCCGTGGCTCTGCAGCCGCCAGCTCATCGATCTGGTGTTCCGCGACAGCGACTTCCGCTTCGACTGCCCCGCCGCTTGCTGGCGTCCGGTCGATCGTCGACCTGGCAAGCACTGCGCCGCGACGAGTCCAAAGACGTCTAGCAGCACGTCTGCCGACGTCGAGGTGCTGAAGTTCACATAACTGCCGGATGTTGAGACGACGCGACGACATCGAGACGCTGGCCAGCGGCGCGGATCCGAGGACCGTCGGCGACGGCTAACACTCGGTGAAAAACTCAGGTCTGATCGATGCTGAGGACAGTCACAAGGCGCTGCTCGTCGTCGATCGCGTAGAGCACGCGGCAGGTCGCCGCGCGGAGCGACCTCATCCCTGCAAGGCCCAGTCCGAGAACCTGACCCTGTGCTGCGGGTCTTGCCAAGAGCGTCCCGAGCAGCTCGCGAACTGCCGTGGCCGAGGGCTCGCTGCCCTCCGTCAGCTGTCGCGCTACCGGGCCGGCGAGCGCCATTCGCCATTCGCCGGGCGTCGGGGGAGAGGCGGCCCATAGATCCTCGAGCCTGACCACGTCCGCGGTCGCCACCGCCCTTCGGGCCTTCCCGACGCGCGCGAGCATCCCGGGCTCGGACAGGATCGCCATCGTCTCGCGTATCGCGTCGAGCTGGTCAGGCGTAGGCGTCCTCGATGGATCCACATCGCTCGTGGCGGCTTCCCGCTCCGCCCGCAATGCAGCGAGCCGAGCGCGGATTTCGGCGAGGGCGGGCGGCTCGGCCATCAGCTACATGGTTGCATAGCTGAACCTCCCGGTGTCTGGGGTTCCGGTGAGACGGGGACCTCGCGGATGCAACGACAGTCGCGGCTCGGCTTATCAATCTCGAGCAGCCGTTCACGATTATCAAACGGCCGAACGCGACCCGGCGCTCGTGCGCAGCGAGTGCTGGGGTCTATGGAGAGTTCGTGCGGAAAACCGGGCTAACCACCCAACGGGGTCACCTGTCTCACCGGATGAAAGCGGCAGACGCCGTTCGTCGGAGCCCATCGGCGATTGCTCTGCTGCGTCGAGAACGGGCAGGGCCTCCGGCTCCGCCGACGGTATGCTGGCTCGAGCAGGCGCGGTATGGCGGACAACCCAGGTGGTCGTCGCTCCGTGTGCGTGAGATGGGCGCTCCATCCATGCACTCCCCGCCGCTGGCCTCATAGAAGCCCTGAGCAGCGACGTTCTGCTCATGCACCACAGGTGCAGGCCCGTTCGCCGCTGGATCACCGCTGAAGCGGTCAAAGCCAGCAACTGCGAGCCGATGCCTCGACGCTTGTGCCCGTGGGCGACAGGGAGGTGGTCGAGCAGCGCTCCCCAGGTTGGGTCTTCGTCAAAGACGGCGTGCGCAAAGCCAATCAGGCGGCCTCCGTTGTCCTCGATGACGATCCTGCTGCGGTGCGGATCGTCCCGGCTCGATGGCGGGCTGTCGTCGTGCCGCTGAACGCTTCCCGGGTGCTCGGGATGCTTGCCACGACGCGCACGTCGCCTGGCTGGCGGTCTTGATCGGGCGGCCGGGCCGGACCACATGGCGCTCGTTTGCGCTGCCGCGGACGCTCGTCTACGCTGCCGCACGTGAGCACGCGCGAGGACTACCCGGCCGGGGTGCCCTGCTGGGTCGACACCAATCAGCCCGACGCGGCCGCGGCCGCCGAGTTCTACTCCGGGCTCTTCGGCTGGGAGACCGAGGACGGGATGCCGCCCGACTCGGGTCAGAACTACTTCATGGGCCGCCTCGGCGGCCGGGACGTCGGCGCGATCTCGGGGCCGTCCGAGAAGCCTCCCGTTTGGACGACCTATATCAGCGTGGAGAACGCCGACGACGCCGCCGGGCGCGTGTGCGACGCGGGCGGGCAGGTGATCACCGAGCCGTTCGACGTCTTCGACGCGGGGCGCATGGCCGTCTGCGCCGACCCCGAGGGCGCGGTCTTCTGCCTCTGGCAGGCGGGGCAGAACCGCGGCTCCGCCGCGGTCAACGAGCACGGCGCGGTGAACTTCAACAACCTTCACACGGACGACATCGAGGGGGCGAAGGCGTTCTACGGCGCGGTGTTCGGCTGGGCGACGATCGATGTCGGCTCGCCCATGTGGACGCTGCCCGGCTACGGCGACCACCTCGAGGAGATCAACCCGGGGACGCGCGCGAGCTTCGAGGAGATGGGCGCCCCGGAGGGGTTCATCGACGTGGTGGCGGCGGTCCTGCCGCGCGAGGGCGGCCCGGCGCGCTGGAGCGTCACGTTCGCCGTGGACGACGCCGACGCCGCCGCCGAGCAGGCGCGCGGGCTCGGCGGCTCGGTGCTCGCCGAGCCCCAGGACGCGCCGTGGGTGCGCTTCGCGGTGCTCGCCGACCCGGCCGGCGCGGCCTTCACCGCCAGCCAGTTCGTGCCGCCGGAGG